>CAZKXY010000001.1:0-70684 GCA_964556925.1 uncultured Planctomycetales bacterium
CATCCGCTACACCCCGCGGGCGAGCGTCCACCATTACCACGGCATCCACCAGGGCCGCAACGAGGCGAGGGCGCGGCGGGTCGTGCAGGTCATCGAGCTCATCCAGCAACGGGTCCCGGCCGACTCGCTGTCCGGGCTGTCCCGATGAGGACGTCGCAGACGGTCGCCCTGATCGCCCGCCCGTTTGAGCGGGTCTGGCTGATGCTGGCGCTGTGCCTGCTGGCGTTCTATGGGCCGATGCTCCTCTGCGCCGGCACCGTCATCACCGGGGTCGGGTCGGACACGATCGGCCACATCCTCTATTCACTCGGAGACGAGCGGCCGGCCGGACGGTTTCACCCCTACTTCGATCTCGCGGCGAACGCCCGGCTGTGGGGCAATGATGTGAAGTTCCACCCGCTCCATCTCATCCGGTGGATCAGCATCGCCCTGGGGGCTCATCCCGCGGGATGGGCCGTGCTCATCGTCGGGTTGCACGGCGCGCTGTTTCTCGCCATCGTGCACTATAGCCGCACGATCTTGCGGGTGTCGACCCCGGCCGCGCTGAGCGGGGCGATGGTCACGTTCTTTTCGACCGCCTGGTACGAGTTCACGGTGGGGGTCTATTGGATCACGGGGACCCTGCTCCTCCTGGTGTCCCTCGGGGAATACTGGCGCTTCCTGACGACCGGCCGGCGTCGCCATCTGGTCCTGTGTGTGGTGGCGAACAGCCTGCAGCCGTACGTCATTCAGGCTTTGACCCTCATCCCCGCTCAGGCGTGCCTGCTCGGGGGCGTGCTCCTGATGGCGATCCACCGGAAGGGGGCGCGGCGGTCGACCGTCGTGCCGTTGCTCCGCTACGTGTGGCCCATCTCCGTCCTCGGCTGGGTGCCCATCCTCGCCCCCATGCTGTTTGCGGTTGGGTCGGGCCTCTTGAGCCGGGAGTCGCTTCAGCCCTTGGCGTGGGGCCTCGACCTTCCGCGCGTGACGCAGTTCCTCGGGATGCTGTGCCCGGTCCCCACCTCGGTGCCCGTCCTCTTTGACAAGCTGGGCTTCAACCGGATCGCCTTTCCCCCGAACAGCTATTGGTTCAGCTCATTCCTGTTCCTCCCCAGCCTGCTGGCGTTGTGGCGGTCGGGACGGAGATCGCACCGGATGGTCGTGGTCGCCGCGGTCGCGTATGGCCTGTCCGTCCTCGCCGCGGAGCTTCTCATGACCCCCTCATCGCTGATGAGGAGTCTCGGATTCCGGCGGTTCTTCGCCCTGCCGGCGCTGGCCGGCTTCGTGGTGGCCGCGGCGATGGATCTCCGGGCGCCGGACGGCGCAGAGACGCGCGGGACACGGGCCTTGCACCGTTTCTATCGCGTGGCGCTCGGCAGCGCCGTGATCGGGCTGATCGCGCTGGTGATGGTGAGCGAGGGGGCACTCGCCGCGCTCGGCGCTCGGCTCGGGCTGATCGGGTCCGGGGCGACGCTTCCCAGCCTGCTGCCCGGGGCGCGGGCCTTCTGCGCAGGGATCGCGCTCGGCCTGGCAGGGTATCTCTCCCTGACCGCGACGCGGGCCTGGTCGGTGGACCGGTGGAGGACCTCGGCCCTTGGGTCGGCCGCGCTGGCCGTGGCGATCGCGGCCCCGGCCCTGGGCACCGGGTTCGGGGAGCTGTGGTACGCGCGACACCCCTTGCTGGACACGATCTTTTCGCCCCACGCCGAGTTCGGGTTCCTCCGGGAGCGCGTGCCGGGCTATGAGTATCGGGTCGGGTTCGTGCTGGCCTCGGAGGTGCGGCTGGCGCACGGGGATTGGGCCGGATTCTGGGCGAGCCAGGGAGACGAACGCGTGCTCTCGCAGCTGCGGCAGTATGATGTTCGTTTTCGGGAGGGTCTGGCCTTCGCGCTCCCCTATCTCCACTTCTATGCGCCCGTGCACAATGCGCTGCGGCGGGACGGCAACCCCTTCCTGCAGCGATGGGGAAGCCGGGAAGCGGGGTTCTTGAACCGCCGCATCGTGGTCGTGCGCCCCGAGGCGGAGGTGTTCGAAGACTACGGGGTGCGGTTTTGGCTCAGCGACCTCGACCTGCACCGGCTCGATCCGAAATTCGTGGCCGTGTATCAAGGGCCGCACGCCACGATCTTTGAGAATCCGCGCGCCAAACCGGTGGCCTCCTTCCTGGAGGAACCCGCCGTCCCCTTGCCCTTGGCGCACGAGCCCTACGGCGTCCGGGTGGGGCTCTTGAGGCGAGACCACGGCACGCTCGCCGTCCATTGCGACCTCAGGCACATGGACGCGTGGGCGGTGGGCCGTGACGGCCGCCGGGTGGCCCTGGCGCTTGAGCCATCCGGGCGGCGGTGGGTCGTGGACGTCCCGCCGGAGAGTTCCGCCGTCGTCTTCACCGCGAAGGAGTCGGGGCCCCTCAGGATGTTGGCCGCGGGGGCTGGCCTCGTCGCGCCGCTGCTGGTCGTCCTGACGGGCTTCGCGCGAATATGATCCCACACCCTGGCTGGGCTCCGCCGCAGGCGGAGCCGTCCAGCCATGCGGGTGGGATCTCTCGGAGGGCTGGAGCCCGCCAGTGGCGGGACAGCCAGGGTGTGGGATGACGAAACCGTCCGTCGTGGCGATCATCCCGGCCCGCGGCGGGTCCAAGGGGCTCCCGCGGAAGAACATTCGGCCGCTCCTCGGCAAGCCGCTGATCGCCTACACGATCGAGGCGGCGAGGCAATGCCCGTTGGTGGACCGGGTGGTGGTGTCCACGGATGATCCGGAGATCGCCGCGGTGGCGGCGCAGTGGGGGGCGGAGGTGCCGTTCCTGCGGCCGGCCGAGCTGGCCACGGACGAGGCGACGACGGAATCGGTCCTCAAGCATGCGGTGGAGTGGCTCGACGCGCGCGGCTGCCCCATTGACATCGTCGTCTTTTTGCAGCCGACGGATCTCTTTCGCAAGCGCTGGATGATCGAGGACGCCGTGCGGGCCTTGCTGGAGGACCCCGCGCTCGAGTCGGCCTTCGTCGCCACCCTGGATCACAAGAATTACTGGGGCCAGGTCGACGGCCGCTACGTGCCGGTCTCTCATCGCGGCTACCAGCCGCGGCAGCAGAAGCCACCCGTCTATCGCGAGGACACCGGGTTGGCCTGCGCGACCCGCGCGGCGATCGTGAAACAGGGCCGGCGGATCGGCGACCGCGTGCACCTGCTGGTGAACCGCGACCAGACGTCGTTCATCGACATCCACGGGGAGTTTGACCTCTGGCTGGCCGAGCGGGTGCTGGCCGAGGGCAAGCGGACCATCAATGACTAGAGCCCATCCCACGCCCCTCGTGTCGATCGTCATCCCCGCCTACAACGAGGCCGAGGTCCTGCCCCGGTTCTACCAGCAGCTCGCTGAGGCGCTCCGGCCCCTCGAGCCGCGCGCGGACTTCGAGCTGTTGGTCGTGAACAACGGCAGCACCGACGGCACGCTGGCGCTGCTCGAGCAGCTGCGCGTCGCGGATGCGCGCCTGAAGATCGCCACCCTCTCCCGCAATTTCGGCTACCAGGCGGCCATCACCGCCGGGCTCACCCTGGCGCGCGGCGACGCCGTGGCCTGCCTCGACGCGGACGGCGAGGATCCGCCGGCGATCCTCGCCCGGTTCATCGAGACATGGCTGGAGGGCCACGCCGACATCGTCTATGGCATCCGGGGCCGGCGGCCCGAGAGCGCGCTCATGCAGCTGGGACGGCGCGCGTTCTACCGGCTGACCCGCGCGATCGCGGACAGCGAAATCGTCCTCGACATGTCGGAGTTCGGGCTGCTCGACCGCCGCGTGCGCGACGCCGTGCTGTCCACGCGCTCCACCTTCCCGTTCGTGCGCGCCCAGGTGGGCTACGTCGGCTTCAGGCGGGTGGGCATCCGCTATGACCGCGCGCCTCGCCTCGGCGGGCGCAGCCACTACACCCTGCGGCGGGCGCTGCGGTTCGGCCTGGCGGGCATCCTGTCTTCGTCCACCTTCCCGCTGCGCCTCCTGGCCTATGGGGGGGCGTACCTGGTGCCGGCCGGCCTCGCGGGGACGGTCGCCGTCGCCATCCTGGGGCTGCGCCAGGGCGGCCTCGGCGGCCTGGGGTGGCTCGAGCTGGCGCTGGCGATGCTGCTGCTGTGGCTCGTCTTCAGCGTCGGCGTCCTCGCCGTCTACATCGCCCGGATCTACAAGGACCAGGTGGGGCTCCCGCTCTATATCGTGGACCACCAGCGCTCCTCGCTGCTCGATCCTGGAGCGCCCGACCGTGCGGCGTCAGAGCTTCCGGAGGTCTTGGGATGAGCCCTGGGACGAGGCCGCGGGGGGCCATTCGGTGGGTCATCGTTGGGGCGCTGAGCCTCGGCGCGCTGTGGCAGATCGCCACCCTGCCGTCCACGACCCGGCAAGGGGTGAACTCCCGACTCTCGATTTCCACCCTCCCCCTGTATGTCAAGGTCATCGACTTCCTGCACCGCCACGCGCACTATCAGCTGCTGGCCGAGGCGATCACGCGCGGGTGCCGCTCGGATGAGGAGCGGGCCCTGGCGATCTTCGCATGGACCCGGCGGAACATCCGTGAGACGCCCAAGGGCTGGCCCGTCATTGATGACCATGTCCTGGACATCATCATCCGGGGCTACGGGGCCAACGATCAGATGGCGGACGTCTTCACCACGCTGGCGAGCTACGCCGGCCTGCCCGCGTTTTGGCGGCAGAGGGACGTGGCCCTCGCATTTGTCCAGACCGAGGGCCGGTGGCGGATGTTCGATGTGCAGTATGGATTGATCTTCACGGACGCCGACGGCCAGCTGGCCGAGGTCAACGCGCTGCTCGAGGATCCCGCCCTCATCAAGCAGGCGGCCGGATCGCTGACCGTCAATGGCCGCTCCTACGAGCAGTGCGTGGCCCGGATGGGGCCCTTCCGGGTTCCGGCCGTGCTGCGCGGCCGGCTCCACATGCCGCTGCCCCGATTGCTCTTCGAAGCCAAACGCCTGCTCCATCGCGCACCGGGAGGGTGAATGGCTGAGCGGGGGTGGGCGTCGGTGACGGCGATCGGGCTGGCGGTGCTCTCCGCGGAAGGGGCGGCGTACGCCACCTGGCGGCTGGTCGACGGGCCCGACAAGCTCGCGGTCTACCAGCAGGAGCAAGCGAGCGTGCCGGGATACCGGTACGTCGACTCGCTGGGCCTCGTCATGCCGGAGCCCGGGCGGGAGTTCGTGTGGCAGCAGTTTGAGTTCGTTGAGCGGTGCCGGACGTCGGCGGTCCCAGGCCTGGAGGCCGGACTGTTCGACGACGGGCTCGACGCCGGGCGGCCGGTCATCGCCCTGGCGCTCGGCGACTCCATGACCCGCGGGTTCGGCTCGACCGACTGCCTGCGGCTAGGCTGGGTGGAGCGGCTCGAAGCGGCCTTCCCGTGGCTTGACGTCGTGAACCTCTCGGTCCTGGCGGCCGGGCAGCACCAGGCGTTCCTGGTGTACGACCGGCTGGCGCCGCGCCTTCCGCACGACTGGGTCCTGATCAGCGTCTTCAGCGGCAATGACTTTCTGGATGACACGGAGCCGTTTGACTGGAACGTGGCGCTCGGGGCGCTGCCCGCCGGGGAGGATCCCACAGCCGCCCTCCGGCACGCGAAAGCCGCCGTGCTGTACCGGCCCTCGGACGAGTGGCTGATGGCAAGGCCGGTGCGGTCGTACGCGGCGTGGCTGCTCCTCCGGATCGTGGAGAAGGTGGCGATGAGGCCCCTGCTCCCCCGGTGGGTTCGGGAGGGACGGGCCATCGAGGACCGCCTGGCCGCCGGCGCGGCCGATCCGCGGATCCCGGAGGCGCTGCGGCGCCTGGGGGCGGCGCAGCGGGCCAGCGCCAGGACGGTGCAGGCAGGGAACATGTGGTTCACGCTCTACGACTATCAGGGACGCCCGGACGACGCGGGGCGGCTGGCCCGGCATGCCGCCGGGCTCATCAACGCGTTCGGGGAGCGGCTCCGGGCGGCCGGGGTTCGGGCCGCCGTCGTGCTCCAGCCGAGCAAGGAGGAAATCTACCTGCCGGCCGGGCTCTCGGCCTCGCTGGGCCTTGCGCTCGACGCGCCGCTCGACGCGCTGCGCGCGGCGCTGGCGACTGGCTTGCCGGTGTGCGATCTCCGGGGGCCGCTGCGGGCGCAGGCGGGCGCCGGCGGCCCGCCGCTCTACTACGCGCGCGACGGCCACTACACGCCGGCGGGCTACGAGGCGGCGGCTGAGGCGATCGGGGCCTGCGTGGAGCGGCTGATGGGCCGGGGGTCCCGATGAGGCGGGTGACCGCCTGCCCCGCCTGTTCGTCGACGGAGCGCCGGGCGCTGATGCACGTGGTGAGCCGGGTGGTGCGGGCGGAGGACCAGCTCGTCTATTGCTACTGTGACCGTTGCGGGTTGGTGTATGCGCAAGACGTGATCGACACGCGGGCAGAATGCGACGGGACGTACACCGACCCCTATCGCCGGCTGAGCGACGAGCAGATCCTGCGTGACAGCACCGTGTTTCGCCTCAGGAAAAACCGCTACCGAAAGGCCTGGTTGGACAAGCAGCTTGCCGCGCTCGGCAAGACGTACCCCGCAGGCAAGCAGGCGCTGGAGATCGGGGCGAAGGACGGGTCATTCCTCTGGCTGCTCAAGCAGGACGGCTGGCAGGTCGCGGGGATCGACCCCAATCGGCGATATGGGGCCTGGGCGCGTCAGCACTATGGCGTGGACATCCAGGACGGCTACTTCCAGCCCGGGAGCGTGAGCGGGACCCCGTATGATCTGGTCGCGCTGTTTTGCGTGTTTGAGCACATCGACAACCCCGGCGCCTTCCTCGGGGCGGTTCGGAGCGCGTTGCGCGAGGGCGGGCTGCTGTATCTCGAAACGGACAACCTGGCGTACCTGCAACAGCGACAATTGATCCCGATGCATCCCATCCTGTATTCCCGCCAGACGCTGACGCAGGTGCTGGCGCGCCACGGCTTCAGGATTCTGGCGATGACGGAGAACGCCCCTGGCGGGGCCATGGTATTTGACCAGTTGGCGGTCTTGGCGGAGGTCGCCGAGGGGCCAGCTCCGCTCACGTGCCAGCCGGCCGAGGACTTCGCGACGGCCAAGCGGATGCTGGAGCGCGCCCTGAGCGACGATTTTCCGTCTCCCACGCCGACAGGCACGAATCGGCTGTTTCGCGCGGTGAGCCGCGTGCTGGGTGAACGGCTGGCGTCTCTCCTGAAGGCGGGGTACGTGAGCGTCCGGGGGATGGGCAACCGCCGGCGCCTCGCCACGCGGGAATCCGCCGACGGACAGCCCACGTCCCGCCGATTCCCCGAGCCGATCCGTGACGCGTTCCTTCAGGGATCCCTGACGGCATCTCACCTGGAGGAACTGGCCAAGCTCGACGACGAGTGTGTGCAGTTGAAGATCTTGGCTCGGATCAGGGCGTACCGGCTGTCTGCGGAGGCGACCCGTCAGCTGGTTGAACGCGAACGCGCCCACGACTGCCACGGCATCGAACAGGCGATCGTCTCATGACCGTCGTCGAAACCCTGGGACCGGTGAGCTGGTGGGTGCTGCGGCGCCGGCGCGCCACCTGCCCCTGCGGCCGCCTCGTCGTCCTGCGACGCTCCTGGACCAGCCGGTGGCTTTGCCTGGTCCAGCGGGAGCGGATCCACCACGTGTCCACCGACCAGCTCGGCAGAGCCCGCGTCATCACCTCCTCCCTGACGGCGCGGCTGATGGACGCCATGCTGGGGCGGGGCGGGGTCGACCCCCAGCTGGAGCAGCTCCTCTTGCGATTCTTCTTTCACGATGAGCACATCCGCTTCGTCTGTCGGAAGAACCTGTTCCAGTGGGTCCAGGACCAGGCGACGCTCTACCAGGCGGCGTGGGAGATGGCCCGCGCGCGTCGGTGCCCCAGCGCCGCCTTCGTCCCCACAGACCCCTATGCCGCAAGGCTGCTGGGGTGTTGGAAAGCGGCTCACGATCCCCAGGCCGCTGCGGGCCTGGAGATCATTGAGCACAACCTGCTCGTCGGGCTTGGGGTCTGGCGGAACGCGGCCTGGAGTTGGCTCGCCGGAAGCGGATTGCTGGCGGGCGTGCTGGTGCGGGTGGCTCGCCAGGGAATGGTGCGGCGTCTCCCCGCCCGCCGAGCCTTTCGTGTGGCGTTGCACAACCATCACGGCATCTCGAGACGGCCGCAGGATGTGCGGTTCGCCGAGTGTCTGGTTGACGGGCAGCGCCTCCGGAAGCAGGACGTGCTGCTGTTGCTCTCAGGGGCCAGGCGCGATCTGAAGCGGCAGCGCCAGTCCCTTGGCGACGGCATCGCGTCGACCCGCCTCTTCGGGCCGCCGGTTCCGCTGCCGTATCTCGTGCGGCTGGTGCCCCGGTTGCTCCGGGCGGTGGGGGCCTTCTGGGGTGTCCGGGGGACCGCTCATGCGGTGCTCCGCTGGCGGGCGGCGGGCGCGATCCGGTATGGGCTCTTGCTCGAGGCGGTGTTGTCCCACTATGCGATCGGCGTGCTCCTGAGCACGGAGGAGTCGTTCTCCCATCACATTGTGGAGACCGTCGTGTTGAACCACTGGGGGGCTCGGACCGCGTGGATCCCCGAAAGCGTCGCCAGCCGCGACTACAATATGACCTACCTGCACTACGATCTGCTCCCCATCCAAGGGCACTTCCCGGCGACCCTCCACGACGGGACGTGGAGCCGACGGATGGCCGTCAAGCCGGTGGGGATGCTCTGGAATGACGGGACGTCCCATGCCGAGATGGCCTCGGCGAGCGAGCCGGTGCGCGCGATCATCGCCGACGCGAAGCGGCTCAGCCGGAAGATCCTGGCGGCATTTGCCGGCTCCTACAGCGCCCCGGATGAATTCCTCGTGGAGCGGTATCGGCGGTTCCTCGCGGTGTTGGCGGCGCTGGCGGCGCAGGATCCGCGGCTGCTCATCCTGCTCAAGCCGAAGGCCAACGCCGATACGCCGCGCCACTTGACGTTTCTGTTCCAGCCGCCGTTTTGGGACGTCCTGGAGCCGGGGATCCGCCAGGGGACCATCCGCCTCCTCGACCCCCGCGAGGGGCTCACGTGCGCCGCGCAAGACCTGATCGCGGCGGCCGACGCCGTCGTCTCCACCAGCCAGTACGCGGCGTTTAATTCGGTGTGGGCGGAGGCGCTGTTGCTCGGCAAACCCTCCTATTCCTTCACCCCGTCGGAATTCCGTCGGGCCCTCTCCGCGCCGGGGTTATTCGACGAATGGCTCTTTGACGATGAGGACGCCCTGCTGGCCAAGCTCCAGGCGGCCCTGCGCGAGCCGCCGGCGCGCCCCCAGGTCGAGGCGCGGATCCGGTGGCTCTTCGACCCCTACAATGACGGCCGCGCCCTCGAGCGATTCAGGGACGCCGTCTTGTCCCTTGCCGGCGCGTGAGGATCCCCGCGATGCGACGACTGCTCACGTTCCTTGAGCCCTCCCGGGGCTGGGTGGCGGCGACCGTGCTGTGCTTGACGGTGGCGGCGGTCCTTGAGTCGGTGGGCTTGAGCCTCTTCGTGCCCCTGATCACCGCGCTCGCCGATGGCCCGGCATCCCCGGCCACCGGGGGCTCGGCGCTCTTCGCGTCCTACCTTCGCTTCCTCGAGGGGGTGTCCAGGCATCGCGGGGTGGAGATCGTCGTGATCGCGTTGGGGATCGCCCTGGTGCTCAAGAATCTGTTCGGATATCTGGGTCGCCTGCTGGGGGCGTATGTCGAGCTGCGGACCGTGAGACTCCTGCGCAGCCGGTTGTTTCAGACCTACCTGGGGTCGAGCTATCAGTTCTTCCTGGATCGGAAGCACGGGCGGCTGGTCCACGACCTCTTCACGGAGACCACGGTCGTCGGCGAGATGGTCGCGCTCTGCACGGTGTCGCTCTCGCACCTGATCACGATGGCGGCGCTCTACCTGCTGTTAGTGCTCATCTGCTGGCAAGCGACCCTCGTCGCCTCCGCCATCTTCGCGCTCTTGACCGTTGGCCTGCAGGGCCTGTCAGGGCTGTCCCAGCATGTGGGGGCGTTGCGCCAGCGGGTGGCCAGCGAATTCGTCGCGCTCGGCACAGAGCTCATCCTCGGCATTCGCCAGGTCAAGGTGTTTGCGGCGGAGCGGCTGTTTGCCGAGCGGTTCAGGGCGCTCGCGCACCGGTTGAGCCGGGTGAATCTCCGCGTTCGGGCCGTGTCGCTGTCAGCGGAACCGCTCAGCGAGCTGGTGGTGCTGCTCGTCATGGTCAGCCTGGTCATCCTGGCGAGCCGGGGGATCGTCGGCGCGGCCACCACCCGGCTGTCGATCCTGATCACCTTTGCGGTGGTGCTCGTCCGGCTGCTGCCGGCGCTTGGCTCGCTCAACAAGGACCTCATCCGGCTGAGCGCCAACCTGAAGTCCGTCGAGGTCATCGCGGACCTGCTGGCGCGCCCGCCCCAACAGCCGGAGCCCCGGCGGGGCCGGGTCTTCGGCGAATTGCGTGACGCGATCCGGTTCGACGGGGTCGAGTTCTCGTATCCCGGCAGGCCCGAGGCTCCCGTCTTGCGGGGGGTCACGCTGCCGTTTCCCAAGGGCCGGACGACGGCGATCGTGGGCCCGTCGGGATCCGGCAAATCGACCCTGATCGACCTCGTCATCCGGCTCTACGAGCCGCGCCAGGGGCGCCTGCTGGTCGATGGGGTGGATCTTCAGGAGTACGAGCTCGCCTCGTGGCGGCGGGCGATCGGCTTCGTGAGCCAGGAGACCTTCATCTTCAACGCGTCGATTCGGGAGAACATCGCCTTTGCCTGTCCCGAGGCCAGCGAGGCCGACATCCGCTGGGCGGCCCAACAGGCCGATGCCCACGAGTTCATCCAGCGGCTCCCCCACGGCTACGACACCGTGGTGGGGGAGCGGGGCCTGAAGCTGTCCGGCGGGGAGCGGCAGCGGATCGCGATCGCGCGGGCGGTGCTCCGCCGCCCGCAGATCCTCATCTTCGATGAGGCGACGAGCGCGCTGGACAACGCGTCTGAACAGCGCGTCCAAGAGGCCATCGCGCGCATCAGCCAGGACCGGACCGTGATCGTGGTCGCGCACCGGCTCTCCACGATCAGCCGGGCCGACCAGATCGTTGTGCTCGATCTGGGCCGGATCGCGGAGCAGGGGACGCA
Source organism: uncultured Planctomycetales bacterium (assembly GCA_964556925.1). Taxonomy (GTDB): domain Bacteria; phylum Omnitrophota; class Gorgyraeia; order Aquiviventales; family Aquiviventaceae; genus CAZKXY01. The sequence continues at coordinate 11,110 of CAZKXY010000001.1, forward strand.
TGAGGGGCTCCTGGCGCGGCGCGGGGTGTACTGGCGGCTGTATCACGCGGACGGGGTGCCGAGCCCCGACCCTCGCCCGGCCGAATGGCTGGCGGCGGTCGAATGAGCGCGACACGCGTCCTCGCGGTGATCCCGGCGAGAGGCGGCTCGAAGGGGGTGCCGCGGAAGAACCTCAAGCTGCTCCAGGGCCGGCCGTTGCTGGCCCACATGATCGACGCCGCGCAGCACGCGACCCGCGTCCACCGGCTGGTGGTCTCGACGGAGGATGAGGAGATCGCCGAGGCGGCGCGGCGCTGCGGGGCCGAGGTGTTTCCGCAGCCGCCGGCATTGGCCGGCGATGGCGTCCCCATGATCGCCGTGACGAAGCACGTGGCGGAATGCCTGACCCGCGCGGGGTGGAGCGCCGAGATCGTCGTGCAGCTGTCGGCGAGCTGCCCGTTCGTGCCGTCCGCGAAGATCGACGAGGCGGTCGGGTATCTCCTCGCTGGCGAGACCGATTGCGCGGTGAGCCTCAAGCGGATTGAGCACGAGCATCCCTACCGCGCGAAAGCCCTGGGCGATGGCCACGTCTTTGAGAGCTTCCTCAAGGACCGGAACGTCGAACAGTATCTCCTGCGCCAGTCGCTTCCGCCGCTCTATTGCACGTCGGGCGCCATTTACGCCTGGACGCGCGCGCTGCTGTCCGCCTGGAACGGGAAGGATTTTTGCTTCGGCCAGCGCCCGAAGGCGGTGCTGGTCAACGATCGCGAAGCGATCAATATCGACCGGCCGATTGATTTCGCGTTCGCAGAGTTCCTCGCGGGCCTCGAGCCCCCGCGCCAGGCGGGGTAGGCGATGGACGTCCGGTTGGTGTGGAAGTCCTATTACGGGAATGAGCCGTTGACGCTGCAGCTGCCTGACGAGTGGGACGCGCAGGTGAGCGGGATGCCGCCGCGCCAGCCGTTGAGCGACGCGGCGATCGCGGACCGGATCGCGCAGGCGCCGGTTCGCTCGGGCAGGCTGCGCGATCTCGCGCGGGGCAAGCGGCGGGTCGTGATCGCGGTGGATGACCTCACCCGGCCGACCGAAGCCCACCGGCTGGCCCCTCCCGTGCTGTCCGAGCTGGCCGCCGCCGGCGTCGAGGCGCGGCACATCGTGTTCCTCGTCGCGATGGGCACGCACCGTCCCTATACCCTGCCGGACCTCAGGAAGAAGCTCGGGGAGGAGATCGTCCAGACGTACGCCGTCTCGAATCACAGCTGCTACCAGCACCATCGTCTCATCGGCCGCACCTGCCGGGGCACGCCGGTGCAGATCAATCAGACGTACCTGGACGCCGACCTGAAGATCGGCATCGGCACCGTGATGCCGCACCCGATTGCGGGGTTCAGCGGGGGCGGCAAGCTCGTGACGATCGGCTTAGGCGGCATTGACACGGTGGAGGGGTTGCATCGGCCTGCGCTGACCAGCCTGCAGGGGACCATCGGGCGCGTCGAGGGCAACCCGGTCCGGGAGGAGATCGAGGAGGGCCTCCGCTTGGCGGGGTTGGATTTTTTGGTCAACACCGTCCAAACGAGCACCGGGGCCACCGCGGAGGTCTTTGCCGGGGAGCCTGCGGCCGCCTACGCGGACGCGGTCCGGGCGGCGCAGCAGGCCTATGCCTGCGACGTCAGGTATCAGAACGACGTCGGGATCTTCAACACCTTCCCGCGGGACACCTGGATGCTCATGTCCTTCACCTCGCTGAACGTGTGGTCGACCCGGTCCCCGGAGAAGGCCGTGGTCCGGCCCGGCGGCTCGATCGTCATCGTCAACGCCGCCTCCGAAGGCGTGGGCGAGCACGGCTTGATGACCAAAGGGATGCGGCAGTATCGCTTGAGGGATCAGCACGGCACGTTCAAGGACATGCTCCGAGACCGCGAGCTGGTGTTTCTCTCGCCGAACATCACGCGAGCCATGATCCGGGACTACTATCAGTGCGAGGTGCAACTCGTTCGGGACGGCGACGCCCTGGTCCGGTCTCTCCGGCGGCGTCATCCTGGCCGGGCGCGCGTGTCGGTGTTCCCGCACGGGCCGCTGCAGATGGACGGCAGCTGCCTCACCCCGGCCCCGGCGGTCTCGTCAGTCGCCCGTGGATGAGCCGAGCGCCCCGCGCCCTCATCACCGGCGGCACCGGGCTGCTCGGGCATGCGCTGCTGGAGGCGGCGCCGTCGGGGTGGGAGGTGGCGGCGACCTACCACTGCCTCCCGCCGGCCGAAGCCTGGCGGGGCCGGTTCCACCGGCTCGATCTGCGCGATGAGGCCGCGGTCGCCGACGTCCTCGAGGCGGTCCGGCCCGATGTCGTCATCCACTCGGCCTCGGTGGGCTCTGTGGAGCAGGCCGAGCGGGATCCGGACGCCGTCAGGGCGGTCAATGTGGGCGGCACCCAGGCGATCGGCCGGGCGTGCGGCAGGATCGGCGCGCGGTGCGTGTTCATCTCCTCCAATGCGGTCTTTGACGGGGCGCACCCCCCCTATAGAGAGGAAGACCCCGTGCGCGCGGTCAACCGGTACGGGGCGATCAAGATTGAGGCGGAGCGCTGGGTGCGGGAGGCGTGCCCGGTCCCCTGGGTCGTGATCCGGCCCATCCTGATGTACGGCTGGCCGCATCCGGGAGGGCGGGGCAACGTGGTGACGCGGTGGCTGGAGCGCCTTGAGCGGGGCGAGGCGGTGGAGGTGGACGAGCGGCTCATCACCATGCCGCTCTGGGTGGGCGACTGCTCGGGCGCGATCTGGGCGGCGGTCACGCGCCAACGCACCGGTCTCTATCATGTGGCCGGCGCGGATCGGCTGAGCTTGCTGACGTTCGCGCGGCGCGTGGCCAGGGTCTTCCAGGGGAACGAGGCGCTCATCCGGCCCGCCTCGGCATCATGGCTCAGCCGGTTCGCGCCGCGCCCCACGGACACCTCCTTCGTCACGAGGAAGATGGAGCAGGAGCTTGGCATCCGGCCCCTCGGCGTCTTGGAGGGTCTGGCGATGATGCACCGGGCGCAGGTCGCGCACCGGGGCGGGTGAGGGCGATGCGGATCCTGCTCGTGGGGCCGTCGCTGCCGTTTCCCTGGATGGCGTACACGGCGCGGGCCCTGCGCCGCCTCGGGCATTCGCCAACGCTGTTCCGGTACACGAACCGGTGGGTCAACCGGATCGCCGGCCTGGGGGCCGGTCGGATCGCCGGGGTCTCGGCCGCGGCGCGCGCGGCCGCGGCCGCCTGGCGCGCGGCGCGCGACGAGGCGCTGGTGGCCGTGGCCCGCCGGATGCGGCCGGAGCTGGCGATCGTGCTGCGCGGCGAGCTGATTGCGCCGGCGGCGCTGGCGCAGGTGAAGCGGTCCCTCGCCGGGCCGTTCGTCACCTGGTGGGTCGACGATCCCGGCCGCTACCCGGGCTCGGCGGAGCGGCTGCGGCTGTACGACCACGTGTTCCTGTTCGATCGGGCGTGCGTGCGGCGGCTGGCGGCGGGGGGCGCGCGCGTGACGTTCCTGCCGTGCGCCTGCGACGAGACCGTGTTCCAGCCGAGGGCGTTGAGCGCCAGGGAGCGGCGCCGGTACGGCTGTGACATCGCGCTGGTGGGGTGGTACTACCCCAACCGCGCCGAGGTGGTGCAGGCCCTCAGCGGGTTCCGGGTCGGCATCTGGGGCCGGGGCTGGGCGCGCGCGGACGCGCGGCGGGCGCTGAACGGCATCGGGTCCCGGGCGCTGCGCAGCCGTCGCTACGTGAGCGACGGCTGCGCGGCGGCCATCTACAACGCGGCCGCCCTCGGGCTCAACGTCCATCACGCGCAGGCCCGCGAGGCCGGCTTGAACACGCGCACCTTCGAGGTGCTGGCGGCCGGCGGGTGCGAGCTGGTCGATGCGGTGCCGGGCCTGGAGGAGCTGCTGCGACCCGGCGAGGAGCTGCTCATGTACCGCTCGCCCTCGGAAGCGCGCGAGCTGGCGGCCCACTACCTCCGGCGGCCGCGCGAGCGGGCCCGGATCGCGGCGCGGGGACGCGCCCGGGTGCTGGCCGAGCACACCTATGTGCACCGGATGCGGAGGCTGCTCCGCGCGGTGGCCCGATGACGCGCAAGCTGCATGAGCCGGATGTGACGGCGCGGACGGCGGTCCGCTACGGCTACCTCTGGGATCGCTCCTGCCGCGCGTCGAGCCTGGACGGCGCCCGCCCGCACCATTTTGACCGGATGCGGCAGGCCCTGTCGCTGCCGCCGCTCCGGGGGCTGGTGCTGGATGCGGGCTGCGGGGAGGGCCTCGACCTCGCCAACCAGGCCAGGCGGCCTGGCCTTGAGATCATCGGCGTGGAGCTGAGCAAGGGGGGCTGCCAGGCCAGCGCCGCGCGCACGCGGGGGCTTTCGGCCGCCTCGGTGGTGCAGGGCGATCTCCGGCGGCTGCCCTTCGCCGACGGCCTGTTCGACTTCATCTATAGTTATGGCGTCCTCCACCACCTGCCCGCGCCGGAGGCAGGGCTGGCGGAGCTCGTCCGGGTCCTCAAGCCGGGCTCGCGGATCGCCCTGTACCTGTATGAGGATTTTCGAGAGCGGCCGCTCCTCTGGCGCGGGCTCCTGGCGGCGGCCACGCCGTGCCGCCGGCTGACGACCCGGATGCCGCCCGCGCTGCTGTACCGGTGCTGCCAGGTTGGCTCGCCGATGGTCTACGCCCTCTTCACGGTGCCCCACCGCCTCTTCCGCGCGATCCCGGGGTGCCGCTCGCTGGCGGCCGGCATGCCGTTCCGGCACGGCACCGGGCCGTTCAGTTTGGTCGGCGACCTCTATGACCGGTTCTCCGCGCCGATCGAGCGGCGGTATACCCGGCAGGCTGCGCGGGCGCTCCTTGAGCAGGCTGGCCTGGGGGATCTGCAGATCGTGAACGACCGAGGATGGATCGTCGCTGGCACCAAGCCGGCCTCGCGCGAGGAGGCGGCGCGGTCGGCGCAGGCCGAGCGGCGGGCGCCAGCCGACCGGCAGGCGGAAGCCCCCGCCGCCGGCGCGCTCGCCGGCAAAGAGATCCTGTGCCTCTCGTCGATCGATTGGGACTTCATCTGGCAGGGCCACCAGGAGATCATGACAACCCTCGCCAAGCAGGGCCACCGCGTGCTGTTCATCGAGAACACCGGGGTGCGCGCCCCGCGGCTTCGGGATCTGCCCCGCCTGACGCACCGCCTGCTGAACTGGCTGCGCAGCACGAAGGGGTTCCGCGAGGAGCGGGAGCGTCTCTTCGTCTACTCGCCCCTGATCCTGCCGTTTCCCTATTCCCCCGCGGCCCGCGGGGTGAACCGCTGGTTGCTGCTGCGCGCGCTCCAGCGCTGGATGCGCGCCGCCGGCTTTCAGCGGCCCATCCTGTGGACCTTCCTGCCCACGCCGCTCGCCCTGGATCTCATCCGGGAGCTGGATCCGGAGCTGACGGTCTACTACTGCATTGACGACCTGGCGTCCAGCTCCACGGCCGCCAAGCGCATCAGCCGCAGCGAAGCCCAGCTCTTCCGGGCGGCCGACCTCGTGTTCGTGACCTCCGAGAAGCTCCGTGAGCGCGCCGCGCGCCTCAACGACCAGGTCCATGTCTTCCCCTTCGGGGTGGACTTCGAGGCGTTCACCGAGGTGCGCCTGCGCGTCGAGGAGCCGCCGGCGGACCTGCGGGGCATCCCACGGCCCGTGGTCGGCTATGTGGGCGGGCTGCATCGCTGGGTGGACCAGGAGCTGTTGGCGGAGGTGGCCGGCCGCCTGCCGCAGGCCACCTTCCTCCTGATCGGGCCGGCCCAGACGGACCTCTCACGGCTCCTCCGCTGCCCGAACGTACGGTGGCTGGGCGCCCGGCCCCACGATGAGCTGCCGCGCTATGCCAAATCGTTTGACGTGGGGATCGTGCCCTATTCCCTGAGCGAGTACACGGCCCACGTCTATCCGACGAAGCTCAACGAGTATCTCGCGATGGGGATCCCCGTGATCGCCACGGCGCTGCCTGAAGTGCAGCGGTTCAACGCGCGGCACGGGGAGGTGGTGGCGGTGGCGCGGGATGCCGGCGAGTTCGCCCGGGCGATCCGCGACGCCCTGACGGGCAACTCGCCTGAGCTCATCGGGCGGCGGATCGAGGCGTCGCGCCAGAACAGCTGGAGCGCCCGGATCGCCCAGATGTCTGCGCTGATTGCGCAGCGGCTGGCGAGCCGCCAGGCGGACGGGGAGCGGTGGCAGGAGTCGCTGCGGAGCCTCTACCGGACCGCCCGCCGACGGCTGGTGCGGGTGGTGGCGGTCGGCGGGATGGCGTACGCGCTGCTGTTTCAGAGCCCGCTCCTCTGGCTGGTCGCCGAGCCGCTTCGGGTGACCGCGCCGCCTGCGCACGCTGAGGTGATCGTGGTGTTTGCCGGAGGCGTCGGGGAGTCAGGCAAGGCGGGTGGCGGGTATCAAGAGCGCGTGAAGCAAGCCGTCGATCTCTACCGGCAGGGGAGCGCCCCGCGGATCATCTTCTCCTCCGGGTACACGTTTGTCTTCCCGGAAGCCGAAGTGATGCGCGAGCTGGCGGTGGCGCACGGCGTGCCGGCCTCCGCGATCATCTTGGAGCAGCGCGCCGCCACCACCTACGAGAACGTCGCGCGCGCGGCGGAGATCCTCACCGCGCACGGCTGGCGCTCCGCCCTCCTGGTGAGCTCCCCCTATCACATGCGGCGCGCGCTGCTGGCATGGCGCAAGGCCGCGCCCCAGATCCGCGTGTCGCCGGCGCCCGTTGCCGACAGCCGCTTCTACGCCCACACGCGCGGGGCGACGCTGGAGCAGATTCGCGGGATCCTCCACGAGTACGTCGGGATCGTGTATTACTGGGCCAAGGGATGGATCTAGCATTTGTTCCGCACCCACCTGTCGCTCAGGGCTCAGGGCTCGGGGCTCAGGGTCCTTGCCCCCAGCCCCCAGCCCAGAGCCTCGAGCGCCGTTCTGTGAGGCGGTTGCCGGCGTCCATCGTCGTGCCGGTTCACAATGAAAACCCGGAGGTGGTCCGGCGCCTGGCGGAGGCGTGCCGTGCCGCGTACGGCGAGACTGAGCTCATCATTGTCGATGACGGCTCGCGGCCCCCGCAGCCTGTGGCGACGCTCCGGCATCCGCGCCAACGCGGGTATGGGGCGGCCATCAAGACCGGCATCGCGGCGGCGCGCCAGCCGTGGATCGTGACGATGGATGGCGACGGCCAGCATCGGGTCGACGACATCGCCCGGCTCTACGAGGTCGCGACCGCGGCGGGGCTGGACATGGCGATCGGCGACCGGCGCCTGGCGGAGCCGGACGCGCTGCGGTGGGGGGGCTCGCAGGCCATGAACGCGCTGGCCCGCGTCGTCACCGGATTGCCCATCCGCGATTTGAACTGCGGCCTGCGGCTGTTTCGGAAAGCGCTCGCGCAGCGGCTGGCCGATCAGCTCTCCGACGGGTTTTCCTTCACCACCACGATCGTCATGGCGTTCTTCGCCGAGGGCGCCCGGGTCGGGTGGGTGCCGGTGGTGGTGCGGCCGCGGACGCACGGGGGCAGCAAGGTGCGGTTGGTGGAAGACGGGTGCCTGACGGCCGCTGCGATCCTCTGCGCCGGCAGCCGGTGCCGGCTGAAGCGCTGGCGGCGCCGCGGATGACGCGTTCCCTGGCGGAGCTCTGGCGCGTGTCGCGGCTGTCGTTGAGCATCCTGAAGCAGATGACCGTGGAACGGGGACCCCGCGAGACGGCGGCGTTCGCCTGGCTCGGGCTCTGCCGAGCGCTCCAGGGCAAGCCGCTGCCGCAGACGCCGGACATCAACCGGCTGTTGTGGACGCACTATGATTGGTCCCGGGGAGGTCATGAGTGGTCCGACAGCCCGGCCTGGACCGCCAGCGTCGTTGACCATCTGCTCATCCCGCATGTGCCGATGGGCAGCCGCGTCCTGGAGATCGGCCCTGGGGCGGGGCGCTGGAGCGAGCCTCTCGCGCGCCGGGCCAGCCGGCTCGTCCTGGTCGATGTCACGCCCAGGTGCATCGACCTCTGCCGCCGGCGGTTTCAGGCGCTGCCCCAGGTCGAGTGCGTGCTGACGGACGGCACCGACCTCAGCGCCGTGGCGCCGGGCTCCATCGATCGCGTCTGGTCGTGGGATGTGTTCATCCATTTGCAGCGGTCTGACCAGGAGTCCTACCTGCGGCAGTGTGGCGCCCTCCTGGCGCCGGCAGGGCGCGGGCTGATCCATCACACGGTCGCGCCCTCTGGGCGAGGGTGGCGCAGCGTCGTCCCCGCCGAGCAGATGGTCCAGATGTGCCGGACGAGCGGGCTGGAGGTTGTCCGGCAGTTCACCACGTGGGGCGATGGGCGGTGGGCCACGCCGACCCCGGCGGACCTGATCACCGTGTTCGCAAAGGCATGACGCCGTGCCGACCCTCCTCCGTCCTGCAATGGCTCACCCTGGGCTACCTCCTGCTGCTGCCCCTCGGCGGCGCCCCGCTTCCGGCGAACATGCAGTGGGCCGATCTGGCGTTTGTCGCGCTGGGTGCAGCGGTCGTCGCCACGCAGCGTCGGGGCCTCCTGATCAGGCATCCCATGGATTGGCTCGTCGCGGCGTACCTCGCAGGGTCGGTGGTGTCGTGTTGGCGCAGCACGGATCTCGTGCAGAGCGGCCTGGGGCTCGCCCAGCAGGGCTCGCTCGTGCTCGTCTATCTCGTGTTCAGCGCGATCGCCAGGCCGCGCGGGATGGTGCCGAAGATCGCCTGCTGGGGCGCGTGGACGGCGATGCTCTTCGCCGGGGCCAGCCTGCTGGCGCTGGGGCTCTACGTGATGACCGGCGTCGAGCGTGGGCCGTGGCTCTCCGTGGGGCCGATTCCTGGCGCCGGCACCATCGCCCGCATCAAAGGCGCCCTGCTGTCGCCGGGCTTCTTCTGCAACTACCTGACCATGGCGCTGCCCTGGCTGATCCTCCTGCCGCAGGGTCCCGCGCATGCGCACGCGACGCGCTGGTGGCGCGCGGCGCGCGCCGTGGTCATGGGCGCGGCGATGGGCACGGCCACCGCCAGCGTGGCGGGCTTCCTGGCGGGTGGCCTGGCGAGCGTGTGGGCGCTCTGGCGGTCCACCCGGTGGCTGCGCCTCGCCCGCGCCGGCCTGGCCGCGGCAGCGGCCGTCACGCTGGTGGTGATGAACCTCATGGTGACCGTCGCCGTGCGCGACCTCTCATGGGCCAGCGATCGCAACTCCCGCGTCGGCGCTGCCGGGCACGAGTACGCGTTCCTGCCGGAGGGCGGCGCCGAGCGGCTCACCGTGAGCGTCTCGTACGTCCCCATCAGTTACGGCCTGCTCAAGCGCGTCGCGGTCGAGGCGTTCAGGCGCGAGCCGCTGACCGGCATCGGCTTGGGCGCCTTCCACGCCGAGACCGAGCGGGCGTACCAGCAGGGGACGCTCCATCAGCCCTACCGGGCGGCTGATCCGCACGCCGAATGGCTGGGCCGGCTGGCCGAAACCGGCCTCGTGGGGTTCGTGACGCTGGCGGCGTTCTGGGTCGGGGTCTTCCGCTTGGCCGCGCGCCTGAGCCGGGGCTCGCGCGCCGACGCGTGGGTGCTGCGGGCGCTGATCGCTGGCTGGATCGGCGTGCTCGTCAACAGCCTCAACGCCGATGTCATGAACTTTCGCTTCCTCTGGGTGGGGCTGGGCGTGCTGCGGGCGCTGGCGCTGCGATGCTGAAACTCTTGGTGCGGGACGCGCTCAGCGTCATGCGGTGGGGGCTCCATCGCCTGCTGCGTCGGCCGGTTCGGTCAGGGGTGCGGATCCTCCTCTACCATGCGATTGCCACGCTGCCGCGCCGGCGCGATCGATGGCGCCTGAGCGTGCCGCCCGCGCTGCTGGCGGCGCACGTGGCGTGGCTGAGGCGACACGGGTATGCCATCGTGTCCTTGGAGGACGCGCTGGACATGATTCGGGGCACGCGGCCGATGATCGAGAAAGCCGTGGCGGTGACGTTTGACGACGGCTTCCGGGATGTCCTGACGCAGGCCTACCCCATCCTCCGGCAGGCGCAGGTGCCGGCCACGGTGTTTGTGGTGCCGGGCTGCCTCGGGTCGCCGGAGCCGTTCCCGTGGGTGGAGCCGTCGGTCGGGTTTGCCCGACCGCTGCAGTGGGAGGAGCTGCAGACGCTGCTTGGCGATCAGCTGGTGTCCATTGGCTCCCATACGTGGAGCCATCGGACGCTCAGCCGGCTGCCGGTCGAGGAGCAGGGGCTGGAGCTTGCGCGATCCAAGTCGGCGCTGGAAGCCCGGCTGGGCACGAGCGTCAAATGGCTCGCGTATCCGTACGGTCATGCCGGCTCGTTCTCCCAGGAGACGATCGCGTGCGTCCAGCGCGTCGGGTTCGAGGCGGCGTTCGCCAACATCATGGGGGTCAATCGCGCGGGCGACTCGCTCTGGATGGTGAGGCGCACGCGCGTGGGCTGGGACGATCGGCTCTGGCGATTTCATCTGAAAATGGCCGGGGCCTACGACTGGCTGGACCGATGAAGGTGCTGCGGATCATCACGCGGTTGAACATCGGGGGGCCGGCGATCCATGCGGCCCTGTTGTCGACGCAGCTCGATGCCGGGCGCTTCCCCACCTGCCTCGTCGCGGGAACGCCGCAGGCGGGCGAGGGTGATCTGAGCGGCCTGGTGCGCGGCGGAGCCGTGCGCCTGGTGCGGCTGTCCACGCTCGTCCGGCCGATCCGCCCGTGGGCGGATGCGAGGACGCTGATCGCGCTGTTGCGGATCCTCTGGGCCGAGCGCCCGCAGGTCATCCACACGCATCTGGCCAAGGCCGGGGCGCTAGGCCGGCTGGCCGCTTTCCTCTATAATGGCCTCGGGCCCGGCCGGGCCCAGGGGGCGCGGGCCGCGGTGCTGCACACCTTTCACGGGCATGTGCTGGAGGGGTATTTCTCGCCGGCGCTGTCGCGGGCCTTCCTGGCGGTCGAACGATGGCTGGCGCGCCGGACGGACTGCCTGATCGCGGTCAGCCCGGCGATTCGGGAGGAGCTGTTGGGGCGCAAGCGGATCGGCCGGCCCGCGCAATGGCGGGTGATCCCGTTGGGGGTGGACCTCTCCGCCCTGGCGGCGCTTCCGTCGTCGGACGGCGACTCCCCGGTTCGGATCGGCTTGGTCGGGCGGCTGGTGCCGATCAAAAACCCCGGGTTGTTCCTCGAGGCGGTGGCGCGGCTGGCGCCGCAGACGGCGCATCCGGTGCGGGGCGTGATGGTCGGTGACGGCCCGCTGCGGCCGGCGTTGGAGCGGCACGCCCGTCGGTTGGGGCTGGAGCAGGCGGTTCGCTTCGCCGGCTGGCAACAGGCGCTGCCGTCGGTCTACGGCGCGCTGGACATTGTGTGCCTGACCTCGTGGAATGAAGGGACGCCTGTCTCGGTCATCGAGGCGATGGCGTCCAGCCGCGCGGTCGTGGCGACCGATGTGGGCGGCGTGCGGGACCTGCTGGACGACGGCCAGGGGCCGCGCCAGCCGGTCGCGCCCGGCACGTTCCACCTCGCGGCGCGCGGGATGCTCGTCCGCCCTGGGGATGCGCAGGGGCTGGCCGCCGCCCTGCGGGTCATGGTGGAGGATGCGGCGCTGCGCCGCCGGCTCGGCCAGGCGGCCCGCGCCTACGCGGTGGCGAGCTTCGCCCCCGAGCGGTTGGTGCGGGACATGGCCGCGTGCTACGAGGAGCTGATGGCAGGGAGGCAGCGATGAAGGCCTTGATGACGGGCGGGGCGGCGAGATGAAGGCGCTCATTACGGGCGGGGCGGGGTTCATCGGATCGCATCTGACCGAGGCGCTCCTCAGGCGGGGCGATCACGTGACGGTGCTGGACGATCTCTCGACCGGCCGGTACGAGAACCTCGCGCACCTGGACGGCCGCCCGGAGCTCCAGGTCGTCATCGGGACGGTCCTGAACGAGACCCTGGTGGACAAGTTCACCGAGCGGTGCGACGTGGTATTCCACCTGGCGGCCGCGGTCGGGGTGGAGCTGATCATCAAGAAGCCGCTGGAGTCGCTCATGACCAACATCCGCGGCAGCGAGATCATCCTCGAGATGGCCCACCGGTACCGCAAGAAGGTCCTGGTCGCCTCCACCTCCGAGATCTACGGCAAGAACACCACCGGCCCGCTGCGGGAGGACACCGACCGGGTGCTGGGCTCGGCCCTGAAGACGCGGTGGAGCTACTCGACGTCGAAAGCCGTGGATGAAATCCTCGCGTACGTCTACTGGAAAGAGAAGAAGGTCCCGACGGTCATCGTGCGCCTCTTCAACACGGTCGGGCCCAGGCAGAGCGGCGCGTACGGGATGGTGATCCCGCGGTTTGTCAGCCAGGCGCTGGCGGGCAGGCCCCTCCAGGTGCACGGGGACGGCACGCAGACCCGGTGCTTCCTGCACGTGAACGATGTCGTGCAGGCCCTGACGAAGCTCATCGAGCATCCCGGCGCCGTGGGGCAGGTGTTCAACCTCGGCAGCCAGGAGGAGGTGACGATCGAGGAGCTGGCGAAGCGCATCATCCGCCTCACCGGCAGCGCCTCTCGCATCGAGTACCTCCCGTATGACCAGGCGTATGAGGAAGGCTACGAGGACATGCCGCGGCGGGTGCCGGATACGAGCAAGGTCCGCGCGCTGATCGGCTTTGCGCCGAGCATGAATCTCGATGAGACCATCCGCAGCGTGGTCAGGAGCATGCGGCCTGAGAGGCCGGCCGCGCCCGCCACGGATCGCCCCACCCCGCCGGCGCGCCGGCGCCTCCGGAGAGGTGTCAGACACCTTTCAAAGCGGGAAAAGTGTCTGACACCTCTGGTGCGATGAGTGTCATGGCTCGGCACGTGGAGGCGTGGCTGAGCGCTCCGGTGTGGCAACAGCTCGGGATCGGCTGGCTGGCGGGGCTCACCGCCTTGCTCGTGACCCTGATGCTGACGCCGCTCGTCCGCGAGATGGCGGTGCGGTTCGGGTGGGTGGCCAGGCCGGTCGGGGACCGGTGGGGCCGGCGCGCCGTCGCGCGGCTCGGCGGGGTGGCCATGTTCGCCGGCTTTGTGACGGCGGTCCTCATCTGGGCGCCGCTTGAGCCGCGCGTGATCGGGCTCTTGGGGGGCACGGTCCTGGTGTTCCTCTTGGGTCTGCTCGATGACATCCGGCGGATGCCGGCCCATACGAAGCTCGTGGGGCAGCTGCTCATCGGCTGCGTCGTCGTGCTCAGCGGCATCCGCGTGGAGGTGAGCGCCTGGCCCTGGCTGTCGATCCCGCTGTCGGTCTTCTGGTTCGTGCTGGTCATGAACGCCTTCAACCTGCTGGACAACATGGACGGCCTGGCGGCCGGCGTCGGGGCCATCGCCGCCGCGTTCTGCGTCGTCCATGCGGCGCTCGCCGGCGAGCGGATCGTGGCGATGCTGGCGGTGATCCTGTGCGGCACGTGCCTGGGGTTTCTCTTGCTCAACTTCCCTCCGGCGAAGATCTACATGGGCGATTCCGGCAGCCACTTCCTGGGCCTCAGCTTGGCCGCGTTGGCGCTGCTCGGCGGTTGGCGCCATTCCACGCACCTGTTGAGCGTGCTGGCGGTGCCGTCGCTGATCCTGGCGGTGCCGATCTTCGACACGTGCTTCGTCACGGTGCAGCGGCTCGCGCACCGGCTGCACCCGTTCGTCGGCGGGCGCGACCACGTGTCGCACCGGCTGGCCATCCTCGGCCTGAGCACCCGCCAGACGGTGATCGCCCTCTACGGCCTGAGCGCGTCCCTCGGCGTGCTCAGCGTCGTGTCCCTCTCCCTGCGGCCGCTGGCGACGGTCGTGATGTGGCTGTTTGCCCTGACGGGGTTCGTCCTGGTCGGTTCGTACCTCTCGAACGTCAAGGTGTATCGGCTGAGCCGAACGCCGGCCGAGGCGGAGGAGGAACCGGATCGGCCCGTCACCCTGATCGACACCATGCTGATGCACAAACGCCGGCTCGTGGAGATCCTGGTGGACTTCGTCCTGGTGGGCGGCGTCTACGTCGTCGCCTACCTCCTGCGGTTCGAAGGGGCGCTGACGAGGGACCTCCAGCAGCTGATCGTGCAGTCGCTGCCGGTGATCCTGGTGGTGAAGTTGACATCCTTCGCCGCCTGCGGGGTGTACCGGGGCATCTGGCGCTACCTGAGCCTGCCGGATGTGGTGACGGTCTTCAAAGCGGTGACGCTCGGCTCGGTGGGTTCGGCGCTGGCGGTCTTGTATCTCTGGCGGTTCGGCGGCTATTCCCGCGCGGTGTTCATCATCGACTGGATGCTGACCTTTTTCGCCGTCGGCGGCTCGCGGGTTCTGGAGCGGCTGCTCGATGAATGGATCAGCGCGGCCTCGGCGCAGGGGACCCCGCTGGTGATCATCGGGGCGGGGGATACCGGCGCGCGCGTGTTGCGGGCGCTGAAAGACGAGGGCCACGCGCGCCGCGTGATCGGGTTGCTCGATGATAACGTCCGCACGCACGGCGACCGCATCCACGGCGTGCCGGTCTTGGGCGGGCGGGGCAGGCTGCCGGAGCTGATTCAGGGCGCCGGGGTGCGGGAAATCCTCATCGCGATGAGCGACCCGCCGGGGGAGCTGCTCCACTACATCCAGCGCTGCTGCGAGCCGCATGGCGCCTCCTGGAAAATCGTGACCGCGGGGATCATGCATGCCCCCGAATAGCCTCGGCGTGTGGGCCCGCCGCCTCCAGCTCGCCGGCCTCTACGTGCTGCTGGGCGCGTTGCCGTTTTCAAAGGCCGCGGTCGAGATCTGTTTTGGCCTTCTGCTCATCGGGTGGGTGATCGAACGCCTGCAGCCCGCCACGCGGTTCTTGACGGTGTGGCGCTCGCGGCGCCTGCGCCCGATCCTGACCGGCCTGCTGGCGTACCTCGCGATCTGCGCGGCATCGATCGCCGTCAGCGACTTTCCCGGCAAGAGCCTGGACGGCTTCGTGTCCAAGTGGCTCGAGTACCTGCTGTTCCTGGTCATTGTCGCGGACCTGGGATCCCGGCCGGGGGTGGCGGCTCGGGGGCTCGCCATCCTCGCCGGGTCCGGGGGGGCGGTGTTCCTGCTGGGCCTCTGGCAGGAGCAGCAGATTCTGGCGTTCCAGCCGGCGCTGGCAGTCGCTCCCGCGCATCCGATCGGGGCGTACTGGCGGATGACCGGTCCGTATGAGAACCCCATCGACCTGGCGACCTACCTGATGACGACGACCCCGATCCTGGTGACGTGGGGCCTGTCCCAGCGCGGGTGGCGGCGCTGGAGCCTGGTGGGCCTGGGGATGCTCCTCCTCGCCTGCCTGGGTCGGACCGAAGCGCTGGGGGCCTGGCTGGGGCTGGCGGCGGGCCTGGCCGCCGCGGCCTGGATGGACCGGACGTTTCGGTGGCGCGCCCTCGCCATCATGGCGGCGCTGGGACTCGGTGCCGTCGCGGTGCTGGTCGCCACCGGGCACGCGACCAGGTTTTCGCCGGTGGACGCGGGCACCCGTGACCGCTGGATGATGTGGCAGGCGGCGCTGCGCATGATCGAGGACCGCCCGCTGCTCGGCCACGGCGTCAACACCTTCATGGCCAACTACCTGACGTATTGGGTCGGGGGCGAGCGGGTTCCCCGGTACGCCCACAATTGCTACCTGCAGGTGGCGGCGGAAACCGGCCTGATCGGCCTGGCCGCGTTCGCCTGGCTCCTGGGCGCGCTCGTGCTCCGCTGGGCCGCCGGGATCAAGGACGCCTCAGCACCGCAGCGGGCGATGCTCACCGGAGTGACCGCTGGCCTGGTGGCGTTTCTCGTGCAGGCCGGGCTCGACACGAACTTCTACGCGTTGCGCCAGGCGGCGCTGTTCTGGGTGCTGTCCGGATTCGCCGTTGGGTTGAGCGAGCCGCCCGGCGTCCCGCCGGGTTGACCGGCACCTGCCCCGCTGTGAGTCCCCCGTGAGCCCTGCGAGCGACATCCATCGGATCCTCGTCCTGCGAACGGACCGGCTCGGGGAGACCCTCCTCACCCTGCCGGCGGTGGCGGCGCTGCGGACCGTGATGCCCGGCTCGTCGGTCACCTTGCTCGTGCATCCTGAGCTGGCGTCGCTCTTGGCCGGCTCGCCCGGCGTTGAGGACGTCCTGCCCTACGACCGCGCCGCGCATCCCGCCTGGGGGGTCCGGGCGTGGCGCCTGGGACGCTCCCTGCGGGAGCGCCGGTTCGATCTGGCGATTGTCTCCAACCCGATGAAAGAATTGCATCTGGCCGTGTGGGTGGCCGGCATCACGCGCCGAGTCGGCTACGACCGGAAATGGAGCTGGTGCCTGACCCGCCGCATCCCTGACCGCAAGGCGCTTGGCGAGCGCCATGAGCTGGAGTATACTATGGATCTCGTGAAGGCCGCTGTTGACGAACCGCTTCCGCCCCTCGTCCCTCGATGGCCCCTCCCAACGTTTGACCGTGAGCACGGTGAGGTGCTGCAGCGGCTTGAGGAGCAAGGGATCCAGCGATCAGAGCCGTTCGTGGCGGTCCATCCGTGGACGTCCAATCCCCAGAAGCAATGGCCGTCCTTGCGCTACCAGACGGTGATCCGGGTCCTCGCGCAACAGCTGCCTGTCGCGGTCGTGGGGGGCGCTGAGGCGCGCCAGGCGGTCCGCCACCTGCTCCCCGCTCCCCTGCCGCGCGTGGCCGATCTCGTCGGGCACCTGACCCTTCGGCAGTTGGCGGCGATCCTGCAGCGCGCGAGGCTGCTCCTCTCCAATGACAGCGGACCGGTGCACCTGGCGGCCGCGATGGGCACGCCGACCGTGGTGCTCTTCGGCACGCCGGATGCGGCGACCGGCCCCAAGCGGTGGGGACCGTGGGGGTCCATTCACACGGTGATCTGGAAACCCTCGATGGACGCCATCAGCGTGGATGAGGTGATCGCCGCCGTGGAAGCGGCGGTCGCGCACCGGGCGCCATGAGCGCGATCCAGCGCATCCTCATCATCAATCCCTTCGGCATCGGCGACGTGCTGTTCACGACGCCGCTGATCCGGGCCCTCCGGCAGGCCTTTCCCGACAGCCGCATCGGGTACCTCTGCAACCGGCGCACCGAGCGGACGCTGCAGGATAACCCCCACCTGGATGAGCTGTTCATCTACGAGAAGGATGAGCTGGTGCGGCTGTGGCGGGCTTCGTGGTGGCAGGGGGTGGCCTATGCCGCCCGCCTGGTCCGCCGCCTCAGACAGGCGCGGTTCGATCTCGTGATCGACCTGTCCTTGGGGGAGCGATACAGCTTCCTCGTGAAGCTCCTCGGGGTGCGCCGGCGCATCGGGTTCGATTACCGCCGCCGGGGCCGGTTTCTCACCCAGCGGCTGGAGATTGACGGCTACCACGACGCCCACGTCGTGGACTACTACGATCGCCTCCTGCGGTTCATGGGGATCCGGACGGCCGACGCCTCGTTGGAGCTGCATGTGAACGTCGCCGACGAGCGGTGGGCCTTGGGCTGGATCCGCGCGCGCCGGTTGCAGGACGTGCGCCTGCTCGTGGGCATCGTCCCGGCCGGCGGGGTCAGTTGGGGCATTGACGCGCCGTTTCGACGCTGGGGGTTGGAGCGCTTCGCGGCGGTGGGCGATGCGCTGATCGAGCGGCACGACGCGACCGTCGTGCTCTTCGGCGAAGCCACCGATGTCGCGTTGTGCCAGACCGTGGGCCGTCTCATGCGGCATCCGGTCATCGACTTAAGCGGCCAGACCACGTTCGGCCAGTTCGTGAGCCTGCTCAGCCGGCTGGGGCTGGTCATCTGCAACGACGGCGGGCCGTTGCATCTGGCCGTCAGCCAGGGGGTCAGGACCGTGTCGATTTTCGGGCCGGTGGACCCGCAGGTCTACGGCCCGTACGGGTCCCCTGGCCGCCACCGGGTCGTGACGAAGCCGCTGCCGTGCCGGCCCTGCTACCATCGGTTCCGGCTGCCGCCGTGCCCCTATAACCGCGCCTGCCTCAATGAGCTGTCCGTGGAGGACGTGCTGGCGAGCATCGAGGACACCATGCAGGATCTGCGCGCCGGCGCAGCGGTGCCCTCCTGATGCGGGTGCCCTACGTCGACCTGCCGGCCCAGTCCGTTGAGGTGCATGGCGCCCTCCACCGCGCCTTCGACCGCGTGCTGCGGCGCGGGGATTTTGTGCTGGGGGAAGCGGTCGAGGCCTTCGAGGCGGCCTTCGCGCGAAGCTGCCAGGCGCCCTACGCGGTGGGCGTCAACTCCGGCACCGACGCGCTGTGGCTGTCGCTGGCGGCGCTGGGGATCGGGCCGGGCGATGAGGTGATCACGACCGCCTACACCTTCTTCGCCACCGCCTCCGCGATCGCGCTCACGGGCGCCTCGCCCGTGGCGGCGGACATCGATCCGGTGACGTACACCCTCGATCCGGCCTCCGTGGAGGCGGCCGTGACGAAGCGGACGAAGGCGATCCTGGCCGTCCATCTGTTCGGCCAGCCGGCGGACATGGACCGCTTGACCAGGATCGCGAGGCGGCACCGGCTCGCGCTGGTGGAGGATTGCGCGC
The DNA here is from genome assembly GCA_964556925.1 of uncultured Planctomycetales bacterium. Taxonomy (GTDB): domain Bacteria; phylum Omnitrophota; class Gorgyraeia; order Aquiviventales; family Aquiviventaceae; genus CAZKXY01. Next base: position 29,580 of record CAZKXY010000001.1, read on the forward strand.
AGGCCCACGGGGCCGCGTTCCGGGGACAGAGCGTGGGCACGTTCGGGGAGGCGGGCGCCTTCAGTTTTTACCCGACCAAGAACCTCAGCGCGCTGGGAGACGCCGGCCTCATCGTCACGACCCGCCGCGCCCTCCGCGACCGGCTGCGGCTGTTGCGGGATCATGGCCAGACCCGACCCTACCGCCACGCGGCGCTGGGTCACAACAGCCGCCTGGACACGCTCCAGGCGGCGGTGCTGCTGGCGAAGCTGCCGCGCCTGGCCGCGTGGAACCGGCGCCGGGCCCAGCACGCGCGGCGCTACACGGCGCGCCTTGGCGCGTGCGCCGCGCGGATCGTGCTGCCGCACGCCGCGCCGCATCGGACGCACGTGTACCACGTCTATGCCGTGCAGGTGCCCGGGCGCGACCGGGTTGTCCGTGGGCTGCGTGCGCGCGGCATCCAGGCCCTGGTCCACTACCCGTCGCTGTTCTACGAGCAGCCGGTCTTCCGGCGGCTCGGGTGCCGTCGGGGCCGCTGCCCCGTGGCCGAGCGGCTCGCGCGGCGTGCCGTCTCGCTGCCGATCGCGCCACAGCTTCAGCCCGCGCAGATCGACTACGTGGCGGAGCAACTCATCAACATCGTGGGGGGACGATGATCGTTGCTCGATCGTCCCTGCTTCTGGCTGCGGGGCCGGCTCGCCTGCGGTGCGCGGCATCGCTCCGGCCGCCCAGCGTGCGGCCGGTCGCTCAAAAGGTGTCAGACACCTTTCCCGATGCGAGACGAGCGGTCGAAAGGTGTCTGACACCTGTTGCGATGCGCAGCGGCAGGACCCGTCGGGCCAACACAGACCTGCAACAGGTGGCGGGATGGCGCGACGCGTGACGATCGGGGCGGTGTACTGCGTCTACAACGAGGATGAGTACATCGCCTATTCGATCCGGTCCATCCTCGGCTTCGCCGACCGGATCTTCGTGCTGCTCGGCCGGGCGCCGTATTCCGCCTATAACGCCAGGGCGCGGGAACAGTTCACCGCGGCCGACCGGACCGAGGCGATCGTCGACGCGCTCGCCCGGGAGCATGCCGCCATCACGCTGGTGAAGGGGCTGTGGGACTCCGAGCTCGCGCACCGCAATGCCGGCTTGCAATGGTGCTGGCGCGAAGGCTGCCGCTACTACTTCCTGATCGACGGCGACGAGGTGTACCGGCGGGACCACCTTGTGCGGCTGCGGGAGGAGATCCTCGCGCATCCCGAGGCCGGGCAGTTCATCATCAAGTGCGACCTCTTCTGGCGCAGCTTCCGCTACCGGATCCCGGCGAGCGAGCTCGCGTGGATGCCGCGGCGGGTCTTCAAGCTGACGCGCGTCTCGGAGCTTGGCAAGACGCACCTGCCCGTGCCGCTGCGGTGCCGGTTCACCGGCAACAACAAAACCAATAGCTGGGGCGCGGTGCACCACCTGGAGCCATCCCAGGTGAAGTTCTACCACTTTTCCTTCGCGCGCTCCCCGGAGAAGATGCGCGAGAAACTGCTCACCTACAGCCATGCCCACGAAATCCTGGACGGCTGGTTTGAGCGCGTCTGGTTGCGCTGGCCGCAGCAGCGCGACATGACGAACCTCAACCCGGTGGATCCGCCCAAGCTGCCCCGGGCCGTCCTCCACGACGTGGCCGATCTACCCGAGGTCATGCGGGACCATCCCTATTACCACCAGGACATCATATGAACAGGTGTCAGACACCTTTCAAGGCGGGAAAAGTGTCTGACACCTGTGCGGCGGACTGGCCGCGCGTCGTCCGCAAATTCGGTCAGGCCGATGGGTGCACGATCGAGCGTCTGGGCCAGGACCAGGTGGAGGCGCTCTGCGACTTTTTCGCTCGCGCGTACGCCGACCGACCCCTCGCCCAGGCCTTCAGCGATCGGACCCTGATCCGTCGTCGATGGACGTGGTGGCACGAGGGCAATCCCGCTCGCCTCGACGCCGCGCCCCAGGCGTGGGTGTGCCGCCGCCAGGGTCAGATCATTGGACACATGGCGGCCCTGCCGGCGGTGGCGCTGGTCAACGGGCGGCCCCTGCCGGTCTGCTGGGGCGCAGACCTCATCGTGGCTCCGGAGCGGCGCCGCCACGGCCTCGGCCCCGTGCTCGTCATGACGCTCGTGCAGGCGATGCGGCAGCCGGTCATGATCGCCGGGACCAACGAGGACGCCTGCCCGATGTTCCGCCGCCTGGGGTTCGCGGATTGGGGGCGGCTGCCGCTCTACGTGCGGGTGCTCAGGCCGCGCCCGTTCTTCGACACGATGCCGTGGCCGCCGCTTGTCCGGCGGGTGACCGCCGCGGGATGGCAGGCCGCCGGCCGGGTCGCGTCTCGAGCCCCTCTCTCGCGACCAGGCGCCGTGGTGCCGTTGGAGCGGTTCGACGAGCGGTTCGATCGATGGTGGCAGCCCATCGAACGGACCTTTCCCGGCGTCATCCGGCGCACCAGCGACACCATGACCTGGCGGTATCACCAGCATCCTCACCACCACTATCAGGCCTTTGGCGCGATGTCGGCAGGGGCGCTGCGCGGGGTCGTCGTCCTGCGCCACGGCCGCTCCCGCGGCCTGCCGACAGGATTCATTACCGAGCTCCTCGCCGATCCGAACGACCAGCAGACCATGGGGGACTTGCTGGCACACGCGCAGGAGGTCTTCACCGCCCACGCGCAGGAGGCCCCGGTGTTCATTCGATGCGCCGTCCTCCCTGGGGCGTTTGGGCGGGCCCTGCGGCGCGCCGGGTTCCTCCGGGTTCCCAGCCCGATCCATTGGATGGTGGCGCACGCTGACGGGCCCTCAGGCCTTAGCGACCTCGCGGGTCGGGACGGATGGTTCCTGAACGCGGGGGATAGCGATCTGGATGTGGTGTAGGCGGTGCGCATGAGCCGCGTGCTGGTGACGGGCGGGGCGGGGTTCACCCCGCCCCGCCTCCCAAGATGAGAGTCCTGGTTACCGGAGGGGCGGGGTTCATTGGGTCGCATCTGGTGGATGCCCTGGTGCGCGAGGGGCATCAGGTCCGCGTCCTCGACAACCTGGAGCCGCAGGTGCACGAGGGGCGCCAGCCGGCGTATCTGCATCCTGACGCGGAGTACCGCTGGGGCGACCTCCGCGACCGCCAGGCGGTCCGCAAGGCGCTGGAGGGCGTCAAGGTCGTCTTCCACGAGGCCGCCGCGGTCGGCGTCGGGCAGTCCATGTACCAGATTGAGAAGTACGTCTCCGCGAACGTCCTGGGGACGGCCGTGTTGCTGGATGTCATCGTGACGGAGCGGGTGTCGATCCACAAGCTGGTGGTCGCCAGCTCCATGAGCCTCTACGGCGAGGGCCACTACCGGTGCGAGGCCTGCGGCCCGATGGTCATTGCGCTGCGTCCGGCCGAGCAGCTCGCCGCGCGCCAGTGGGAGCCGCGCTGCCCGCGCTGTCGCGCGGCGGTGGTTCCGCAGCCGACCCCGGAAGACAAGCCGCTTGTGCCGACGTCGGTGTACGCGGTGTCCAAACGCGACCAGGAAGAGCTCTGCCTGACGGTCGGCGCCGCGCATCAGATTCCGATGGTCGCCCTGCGCTACTTCAACGTCTATGGGAGCCGCCAGGCGCTCTCCAACCCCTACACGGGCGTCTGCGCGATCTTCTCCGCCCGCATCAAGCACGCCAAGGCGCCGCTGCTCTTCGAGGATGGCCGGCAGGCGCGCGATTTCACCCACGTGCGCGACATCGTCCACGCGAACCTGCTGGTCATGCGCGAGGCGCGCGCCGATGGCCGCGTCTTCAACGTGGCCACGGGCCTGCCGACCAGCATCCTGGACATCGCCCGGGCGCTGATCCGCTGCTATGGCGCGGCGGTGGAGCCCCAGGTGACGCAGCAGTTCCGCGCCGGCGACATCCGGCACTGTTACGCGGACATCCGGCGGCTGCGCGAGCTGGGCTTCTCGCCGAGCGTCCGGCTTGACGACGGCCTGCGGGAGCTGGTGGCCTGGGGCAGGCAGGAGCGGGCCGACGATCGCGTGGAGCTCGCGACGCGGGAGCTGACGAAGTTCGGGCTGGTGCGCGGCCATGGCTGAGCCGGTCTGCGATCTCGTGCTGTTAAGCTGGAACCACCTGGAGCAGACCCGGCCGTGCCTTGAGACGCTGGCCGGCTCCACCACCGTGCCGTGCCGTTTGTTCCTCGTGGATAACGGCAGCGAGCCCCCGGTGCGGGAGTTCCTCCGCGGCGTGCGCCCAGCCGGCGCGATCCAAGAGGTGGTGCTCCTGCAGAACGAGACAAACGAGGGCTTCCCCCGCGGGATGAACCGCGGCATCCGCGCCTCGCGCGCGCCGTACGTGTGCCTGCTCAACAACGACCTGCGGTTGACCACCGGCTGGCTCGAGGAGCTCGTGGCGGTGGCCGAGGCCCATCCGACCCTGGGGGTGCTCAACCCCAACACCAGCAACCTCGACAACACCCCGAAAGGGATCACGCTGGAAGCCTATGCCCAGCGCCTGCGCGCCGCGCGCGGGCAGCATCTGGAGCTGGGGATGTGCATCGGCTTCTGCATGCTCATCAAGCGGGCGGTGCTGGATGCGATCGGGGGCCTGAGCGAGGAGGTGGAGCGGATCTTTTTTGAAGACGAGGACTTCTGCATGCGCGCGCAGCAGGCCGGCTTCCAGTGCGGAGTGGCGCTGGGCGCCTACGTGTTCCACGCCGAGCACCAGACCGTCAAGGAGCTGCCGGAGCGCGAGGCGCTCTTCGCCCGGAACCGGCGCTGGTGCCACGGCAAGTGGGGGCGCTGGGTGCGGATGGCCTGGCCGCGGTTTACGCCGGTGGTGCCGGGCTCCAGTGAGCTGCGGCACTGGCTGGAGCAGCTGCTCGGCTTCGTCAGGCGCCGCACGCTGGTCTACGTCTATGGCCCGATGCCGGACGGCTTCAGCCGCGACGGGTTGTGTCGCTCCGTGGGGCTCGTCCCGCACGCGGACCTGCGCTGGTATGCGGTGCCGCGAGCGCTGGCGCCACTCGCCGCCGCCGCGATGATCCTCAAGCGGCGCAAGAAGCGGTTCAACGTGATCACGGCCCCGACGCCAGGCTGGGGACGGTGGATGCGACGGTTCACGCCGCTGCACGGGGCAGCGGTGGTGCCGGAAGACGATGACGCGCGGCTGCGCGCCGAGTGGGCGCGCGCCGCCTGGCGCGGGCTGGCCGAGCCGGCCGCGCCGCCGAGGGACGGGAAGACGCGGCCATGACCCCACTACCTGGGCGTGGGCCGGGTCGACGATACGGGGCGTCCGCGACCGACCCGGCCCGGGGTCGCGGCGTCTGGCTGACAACTGTGTGGGCGACCCGCCCCGCCGCAGGCGGGGCCGCCCAGGTAGTGGGATGAGGGTTCCGGTGTCGGTGGTGATCCTCACCAAAAACGAGGCCGGCCGCATCCGCGAGTGCCTCGAGAGCGTGCGGTGGGCGGATGAGGTCCTCGTCGTCGATGACAACAGCACCGATGAGACCGTCCCGCTCGCGCAATCGCTCGGCGCCCGGGTGCTCCGGCGCACCATGGACCTCGAGGGCCGGCACCGCAACTGGGCCGCCGCCCAAGCCGCGCACGAGTGGGTCTTCAGCCTGGACGCGGACGAGCGCGTCACCCCGGAGCTGGCGCAGGAGATCACCGCGCTGCTGCAGGGTCCTCCCGTCTACGAGACCTATGCGATCCCTCGGCGCAACTACATCGGGGACCGGTGGATTCGGCACGGCGGCTGGTACCCCAGCGCCCAGGTGAAACTGTTCAAGAAATCGGCGTTTCGGTGGGAAGAGACCACCGTCCACCCCCGGGCCATCGGGCCGGCCGCCGGCGAGCTGACGCACGAGCTGCTTCACTACTCCTATCGTGACCTCGCGGATTTTGTCAGCAAGCTGGATCGCCAGACGACGTTGGAGTCGGAGAAGTGGGTCGCCGATGGCCGCCGCATGACGCTGGGCAAAGCCCTCTGGCGAAGCGCTGATCGGTTCTGGCGGGCCTTCGTGGGCAAGCAGGGCTGGCGGGATGGGGTCTGGGGATTCCTCGTCGCGGTCATGGCCGGCTGCTACCAGATCCTGAGCTACGCGAAATATTGGGAGGCGCTCCTGCGCCTGCGCCACGAGCCCGCCACCTCTCCCGGCGCGCAGGAGGCGGCCGAGACGACGCCGGTCCTCTGCGACCTGATCGTGCTCACCTGGAACCGCGCGGATTTACTCCGGAGCTGCGTCGAGCGGCTCCTGGCCCATACGCCGCTTCCCAGCCGGCTCCTCATCGTGGATAACGGCAGCACCGATCCGGAGGCGTTGGGGTACCTGGACGCGCTGCGCCGGCGCCACCCGCGCGGCGTCGAGGTCATCCGGCATCCGGCCAACATCGGGATCGCCGCCGCGCTCAATGCCGGGCTGGCCCGGACCCGGGCGCCCTGGATCGGCCTGCTCAACAATGACGCCTTCGTGACCGCCGGCTGGCTGGAGGAGCTGATCGCCGTGGCGGAGTCCGACCCGTCGATCGGCCTGGTCAACCCCATGAGCAACCAGTTCGGCCTCGCCCCCCGCGCGCGCGAAACCATCGATGCGGTCGCGCGCCGATGCCGCGCGGCCCGCGGGCGGTGGATCGAGCAGTCCCGCGCTGAGGGATTTTGCGTCGTGCTGCCCCGCCGGGTCTTCGAGCGCGTGGGCTATTGGGATGACACGCTGGGCGGGATGTTTTACGAGGACGCCGATTACGCCCTGCGCGCGCGCCAGGCCGGGTTCCGCTCGGTGGTGGCCGAAGGGGCCTATGTCTATCATGTCGGCGGCGCAACGATCGGGCGGGACCCGGCGCGGCACGAGCGCTTCGCAGCAAGCGCCGCGCGCTTTGCTCGGAAGTGGCCCCTGGCCCAGCCGCAGCGGATGGGCTGGATCCTGGGGCGCGAACGCGGCCCTGCGCTGACGCCCGCGGCCTGCGCCATCCGCGAGCTGGCGAACGCGGGCCACAAGCTCTGGGTGTTCGGCGCCGCCGGCCAGGTGCGCGAGCTGCCCCGGCATCTGCAGGTCGTCCCGGTGACGCTGCCGCGGGTCGGCGGATCCCTCGTCGCGCTGTGGCGGATCCTGACCAAGAAAAAACGCTTCCAGCGGATCGTCGTCGAGCCGGGCGCACTCGCGCGCGCGGTGAGGAGCCTCACCCCGCTGCACCGGGCGATGGTGGAGCCGCCTCCGGTCCGGCAGGACTCGCCTGATGGCGTCCCGTGAACCCCGCCCCACGGCCTGCCCGCCCCGCTCCGCTGGAGCGGGCCAGCGATCTCACCCGCTCGATGAACGGGCTGGGCTCACAGGCGGGGCTTCCGTGGGGCGGGGTGAACGGCTGACCGCGCTGCTCTTGACGAAGAACGAGGAAGCGCAATTGCGGCGCTGCCTGGACAGCGTCCGGTGGGCCGATGAGGTCGTGGTCGTCGATGGCCAGAGCACCGACCGCACCCCCCAGATCGCTCGAGACTACGGCGCAACCGTGGTGTCGCGGCCGTTCAGCGGCTCCTTCGCCGAGGAGCGCAACGCCGGCCTGGCGGTCGCCACCGGCGACTGGGTGCTCCAGATGGACGCGGACGAGCAGGTCAGCCCGGGCCTGCGCGCGGCGATCGAGCGGCTCTTGGCCGACGGCTCGCCCCACGCGGCGTTCAAGCTGAGGCGGCTCAACACGTTCCTCGGCCGGACGATGCGCCACGGTGGCTGGTACCACTACCACACGGCGCTGTTCCGCCGGCAGGGCGCGCGGTACGAGGGGCTGGTGCATGAGCGGCTGCGCCACCAGGGGAGCGTGGGCGTCCTGGAGGCGGACCTGTGCCACGAGCCGTTTCAGTCGATCAGCCAGTTCCTCGCGCGCCAGAACCGCTACACCAGTCTGCAGGCGCGCGAGCTGTTCGAGCGCCAGGGGCGACTGCCGCTGGCGCGCGTGAGGCGCCAATTGTGGGCCCGCCCGCTCAAGCTGTTCTGGAAAGCGTACGTCAAGAAGCAGGGCTTCCGCGAGGGCCGGCACGGCTTGATGTTCTCGATCCTGTTTGCGTGGGTGGATTTCCTCTTGTGGGCCAAGTATTGGGAACTGGTCTGGGCGGGATCCAGCGGAGACGCGCGCCGCCATGCGTGAGCGGTCGCGGCCGGACTGGGTCATCGCCGGGCTCTTCGCCCTGGCCGGCCTCCTGCTCCTCGCCAACCTGGAGAACGGCTTGCTGTGGCAGGACGAGGCGGAAACGGCGCTGCTGGCCCGTCACGTCTTGCGCTTCGGCTACCCTCGGGCGTTCGACGGCCGCCATTGGCTTGAGCTGGCCGGCTACGGCTTTGGGCCCGGGGAGGCCTGGATCTACAGCCCCTGGCTGCCGTTCTATCTGCTCGCCGGCGTGTTTGCGCTGGCGGGCGAGGCGACCTGGATCGCCCGGCTGCCCTTCGCCCTGTGCGGGCTGGCCACGGTCTGGCTCACCTGGCGGCTGGCCTGTCGCCTGACGCCCGATGCGCGGATCCAGCGCCTCAGCGTGGCGCTGCTCGCCTGCTCGGTGCCGTTCCTGCTGCACATGCGGCAGTGCCGCTACTACGCCATGGCGACGGCGCTGTTGACCGCCGTCTGCCTCGCCTACCTGAACTTCCTCGCGCGCCCGTCCCTCCGCCGGGCCGCGGCCCTGACGCTGAGCCTGGTGCTGTTGTTTCACACGAACTTCGGGACGTTCCTGCCCGCGCTCGCCGCGCTGTTCCTCCATCAGGCCGTCTGGGGCACCCGGCAGACCAGCCGCCCCTTCCTCTGGAGCCTGGGGCTGGTCGTGCTGGTGACGTTTCCCTGGGCCCTGTACTTCTATCAGCCCGCCTTCCTTGGGGAGCTGTCGCCTGCGCGGGTATACCGGCATCTCGAATACTACGTGCGGATCACCAACAAGTACCTGATGCCGCTGGCGGCGATGGCGGCGACGTCGCTCGGCTTCCTCCTCTGGCGCGGGCGGGCCGCGTCCCTGCGGGCCGTCCCCTCCACCCCGCCCTTAAGGGCGGGGTCCACCCTGCCGCCTTCGATCCGCTGGTGGCTCATCCTGCTGGTGGGGCTGCAGGTGGCGTTCCTGACGCTGCCGGACCAGCGGCATATGCGCTACCTCATCCCGGCGCTGCCCGTGTTGGTGATCGCCGAGGCCTGGTGGCTGGCGTCCCTGGGGTTGCGCAACGGTCGGCGATCCCTCGGATGGGTGCTGGTGGCGCTGGCCGTGCTCACGAACGCCTTGCAAGCGGTGCCGCCGTCCATCCCCCTGCTGGATCTTGCGGAGGAGCTCACCCATCCGTACATCGGGCCGATGGAGGGCGTGGTGGGGTATCTGCGCGCCCACGGACGGCCCGGCCAGGTGGTGAAGATCCCCTACGATGACCGGACCCTGATCTTTTACACGGACCTGACGATCCAGCGTCCCTCAGAATTCCTGCGGGAGACCTACCCCGATTGGGTGGTCATCCGGCGCGGCTGGACCCCGGCCCACTTTTTCAAGTCCGCGCAGTACCGCCGGCTTGAAGCCACGTACGAGCGGATTGACTTGGATGCGCCGGACGCCTTTTGGCAGAACCGGGAGGACCCGGGCTTGCATCACTTCCGGCGGGCGTGGTGGCCCCCGCCCGTCCTCATGTTCCGGAAGCGGGTGGGATGACCGCCAGGCCGCAGCTGTCCGTCGTCATCCCGGTCTACAACGAGGCCGACGTGCTCCGCCAGACGGTGCGGGAGGTGGCGGCGTACCTGACCGCGTCGCAGCTTGCCCACGAGATCCTCTTGGTGGATGACGGCTCAACCGACGGGACGCCGGCGATCGCCCGGCAGCTGGCGCGCGATCTGCCCGGGGTCCGCCTCATCCAGGCGTCGCACCAGGGCAAAGGGGCGGCGGTCAAGCGGGGCGCGCTGGACGCCGTCGGCGCCTGGGTGCTGTTCATGGATGCGGACCACTCCACCCGGATCGAGGAGCTCCGGAAGTGCCTGCCGGGCCTGACGGACGGCTTCGAGGTTGTGATCGGCTCGCGCAAGATTCCAGGTGCCGACGTGCGCGTCCATCAGCCGGCGCTGCGCGAAGCGATGGGCAAGGTCTTCACCTGGCTGACCAACACGCTCCTAGGCACGCGGGTCTCCGACATCACCTGCGGCTTTAAGTGCTTCCAGGCCGACGCGGCCCGGCGGATTTTCTCCCTCCAGCGGTTGACCGGCTGGGGGTTCGACGCGGAGATTTTGTTTATCGCGCGGCGCTTGGGTCTTCGGATCACCGAGGTGCCGGTGGTCTGGCAGGATCACGCCTCCACCAAGGTGCGGCTGGTCAAGGACGCGGTAGGCTCGTGCCTCGAGCTCGTCCGGATCCGCCTCGGCGCCTGGCGCGGCCACTACGCGGAGCCGTGAGGCCATGCAGAAGCTGGCGCGAAAGATCCTGCGGGCGGTTGCGGATTACGACCCGGACTATTACGATATGTATGCGGACCCGAACGAGGCCGCGTTTGCCACGCTCTATCTCACGCGGATTACGCGTCATGCCGAGGCGGCCGGCATCCGCCCGCCCGCCCGCGTGCTGGAAGCCGGCTGCCAGGCCGGGCGGCTCGTGGTGCCGCTGGCCAAGCTGGGCTTTGACGTCACCGGGATCGACACGTCAGGGTTTGCGCTGCGGCGCGCCGCGGCCCATGCCACAGCGGCCGGGGTGGACGCGGCCTGGCTCAAGGGAGACCTGGTGGACGTGTTAGCCGGCGCGGCGCCGGAGCAGTACGACCTCGTCATCTGCGCGGAGGTGGTCTACCTCAGCCCGCAGTACCGCGAGATGCTGCGGGTCCTGGCGCGCGCGGCGCGGCCGGGCGGGCTGCTCTGCGTGTCGCACCGGCCCCTGTGGTACTACCTCATCGAAGCGCTCCGGGCGCAGGATCGCGAGGCCGCGGCGGACGTGCTGCGGCGGCGCGAGGGGCCCTTTCGAGAGACCCGGTACGTGAACTGGCAGACGGAGGAGGAGCTGCGCAGCCTGTACGCGTCGTTGGGCGTGGCGTGGCTGGGGTGCTACCCGATCGACCGGCTGGCGTGGTTGACGCAGACCGACCTGTCGCAGCTCTCGGCGGCCGAGCGGGCGGCGTGGCTCGAGCAGGAACTGACGCTGGCCGCTGAGGCCGCGACCTGCGCTCGGTACGCGCTGGTCGTGGCGCAGAAACCGCATGGGGCTGGGGGATGATCCACCACCTGCCGCTGGCGGCGCACAGGCCGAGCGCGCCGCCGACGTGTACCTGATGCAGAGCCGTCTGGATGGTAGCTTCGACGTCGGGTGGACGACGGATCCTGTGCGCCGCCTGGTTGAGCACAACGCCGGCGGCTCCCGCTGGACCAGCCACAAGCGCCCCTGGCGGCTCCTGGGCGTCGAGCGGCAGCCGACCAGGGACGCCGCCAAGCGGTACGAGCGCACGCTGAAGCGGAGCCCCCACAAACTGGCGATCTTCAAGAAGCGGGTGCTCAACCGGGCGGCCAATGGCCGCCCGCGGCAGGTTGTGGGATGAGCCGCTGGCGCTACCACCTGCCGATTCTGGGCTACCATCGCGTGGGGCCGTTTCGCCCCGATCACGTGCCGACCGTCTCCGCGGAGGCCTTTGCACGGCAGCTGCGCTGGCTGACGCGCTGGGGCTACCAGGTGGTGAGCCTGGATGAGGTGGTGGCGCGCCTCGAGCGCCGGCAGCCGCTGCCGAGGCGCCGCACGGTCATTACGTTCGACGACGGCTATGAAGAAACCTGCTCAATCGCCTGGCCCCTCCTCAAGCGCTTCGGCATGACGGCGACGGTCTTCGTGACGCCCAACGAAGTCGGCTTGCCGGGATTCGCGACCTGGGACCAGCTGCAGGCCCTGGCCCGCGGCGGCATCACCATCGGCAGCCACACGTTGCACCACTGCTATCTGCCGCTCGTGGAGGCCCATCGCCTGCCGGACGAGATCGCCGGCTCGAAACGCGTCTTGGAGGACCGGCTGCAGCAGCCCGTCCAGTACCTCAGCTATCCGGTGGGCGGATTTAACCCCAGGGTCCAGGCGTTGGTCCAGGAGGCCGGCTACCGGGCCGCCTGCACGACAAACCGCGCCGAGCCGCGCAACGGCCTGGATCGGTTCGCGCTGCGCCGGATCAAGGTGAACGAGCAGGATGCGAATCCGGTTCGGCTCCTGGCCAAACTGTCCGGCTACTACGATCTCTTCCGACGGGTGAACGCGCCCGCATAGGCGGCGGCTGCCATCGCGATTCGTGTGCTGATCGGCTACGTGACGGCGGGCACGGGGCACCGCCGGGCCGCCGAGGCGCTGGCCCAGGCGGTGCGCGCCCGCGACCCGCAGGCCGAGGTGGCGTGCCTCGATGTGCTCGCCGACGCGCCGGGCCGGTTCGCGGCGTTCTACGACCGCACCTACCTCCTCATGGTGCGGCATCTCTCCGGGGTCTGGAAGCTCAGCTACGGCCTGTTGGATCAGCCGTGGGTCTACCGCCTGGTCCAACCGCTGCGGCGGCGATGGAACCGCTGGATTGCCCGCCGGTTCATTGACCGGGTGAAGGCCTGGCGGCCGGACGTCGTCCTGGCCACCCATTTTTTGCCCGCGGATCTCTGCAACACGGGCCGGGCGGGGGGCTGGCTGAGCGCCCCGCTGGTCGTCGTCGTGACCGATTGGCATCCCCACCGGTTTTGGCTCGCGCCGGCGGCGGACGCGATGGTCGTCAGCACGGCCCACGCGGCGGCCGTGCTGGAGCGCCGCGGCATCGCCCGCGATCGGATCCGGGTCGTCGGCATTCCGATCGGCCGGGCGTTCCTCCAGCCTCCAGCCCCCGCGGCGCTGCGCCGGCGGTTTGCTCTTCAACCGGGCCGGCAGACGGTGCTGGTGACCAGCGGGGGCACCACCGTCGGGCAATTTGCGCGCGTCGTGCGCGCGCTGGCCGAGCTCGAGCGGGTGATCCCCGGCCGGCTGCAGCTCGTGGTGGTCTGCGGGGAAGACCATGCCATGCAGCGACGGTTGGGGCGGTTCGCGCAGACGTGCGCCATGCCCATGCGCGTGTTCGACTTCGTCGACTTCATGGCGGAGCTGATGGCCGTGAGCGATCTCGCGGTGGCGAAAGCCGGCGGGCTGACGGTGAGCGAGGCGTTGAGCTGCGGGTTGCCGCTGGTGCTGTATCACGTCATCCCGGGGCAGGAACGGTTGAACGCGGCGTACGTCGAGCGGCACGGGGCGGCGCGCATCGCGCGGGGACCGGGCGAGGTGGCGGCGAGGGTTCGCGAGCTGATCGGACAGCCCACACGGCTGGCGGCCATGCGAGCCGCGGCCCGTACCCTGAGCCATCCGGATGCGGCCGCGCGGATCATCAGCGAGATCGTGGAGCCGCTCGCGCGATGACAGTTTTCTCATGGCGCGCGTCTTGCCAGCTGCGGGATTGGCTCGCGGTCGGGTCGCGGCATCGCGTCCCCGCCGCTCACGGGCGGGGCGCCGGCGGCGGGGCCTGGCGCCGCGCCGGCCCCCGCGGCGCCACCCGCCGCTAGCGGTCCCCCCGCTGGGGGGCGGGCGGCGAGGCGGCCTGAGGCGCATGCCGCCCGGACCGAGGCGTGGAGCGGGGAGCCAGGCAGGGGACGCCGAAACTGACCGAGGGCGCAGCCCGAGGGAATTTCGGAGGGGCCTCCCCGCCTGGCCGGCGGGGCGAGGGAGGACGGCGCGCCGAAGGCTGCTCGCCGCCCGCACCTGGCGAGGGACCCGGCGGGCCATTGCCGACTCACAGCAGGTGCTTGGATGACCGTGGTTGACCGGCGGGCGATGGCCCGCGCATTGCAGCGGCATGTGGAAGGGCTGCGGCTCATGGGCGTGACGCATCTGCCTGCCTGCCGCGCCGATGATCAGTCGGACTGGGCGTCATGGCGCGGCGCGGGATCAGGAACACCCTCCAGGTCTGAGCGGCTGGCCCGGCTGGCCGCGGAGGTGGCGCGCTGCCGGCGCTGTCCGCTCTACCGCACGAGGACGCACGCGGTTGTCAGCGACGGCAGCCCCGAGGCCCGCCTCGTGTTTGTCGGGGAAGCCCCGGGTCGAGAGGAAGACCTCCAGGGCAAGCCGTTCGTCGGGGCCGCGGGGCAGCTCCTGACCAAGATGATCGCGGCGATGGGGATGCGGCGGCAGGACGTGTACATCTGCAACGTGTTGAAGGACCGGCCGCCGGCCAACCGCACCCCGCTGCCGGAGGAGATGGACGCGTGCCTGCCGTTTTTGGAGCAGCAGCTCGCCATCGTCCACCCGCGCGTCATCTGCACGCTCGGCGCGGTCGCCACGAAGGCGCTCCTGGGCCCCTCGGTCCCCCTCTCCGCCATCCGGGGCACGGTGCGCGACTTCCGCGGCACCCCGCTCGTGCCGACGTTCCACCCCGCGTACCTGCTGCGCAATCCCGCCGCCAAGAAGTTCGCCTGGGCCGACCTCAAGACCGTGAAGTCGCTCTTAGAAGAAAAGGTGTCAGACACTTTTCAAAGCGGGAAAAGTGTCTGACACCCTTTATGACGATGATTGCTGAAGTGGTGTTCAACCTTCCGCTGGAGAAATCCTTCCACTACCTGATCCCGGAGGCAGCGCGCGACACGCTGGAGCCGGGGATGCGCGTGTTGGCGCCGTTCGGCCCGCGCGAGCGGATGGGCTTCGTCGTGGAGCGCCTCGAGCGCAGCCCCATCCGTCACCTGAAAGCGATCCGGCGCGTGGTGGATCCCGTGCCCGTCATTGCGGAGGAGCGCTGGGCGCTGGCGTCGTGGCTCTCCGGCTACTACTGCTGCAGCCTCGGCGAGGTGCTGGCCGCGATGGTCCCGAGTGCGTTGCGGCTTGCTGTCCCGGTGCCAGGCACTTCAACGCCGGTGCCTGGCTCTTCGGCGCCAGTCACCGAAGCCCTAGGCGCCGAAGTGCCTGGCACCGGAAGAGAGCCAGATGCCGGCGGGGAGCCAGGCACCGACATTGAACTGACCGCCGACCAGCGGCGCGCCCTCGCGGCGATTCGGGACGCGATGGCCGCGCCGAGGTCCCGCACCGTGCTGCTCAACGGGGTGACCGGGTCAGGGAAGACCGAACTCTACCTGCGGGCGATCGCCGAAGGGCTCTCGCAGGGCCGGTCGGCGATCTGCCTCATCCCGGAGATTGCGCTGACCCCCCAGACGATCGACCGGTTCCGCGCCCGGTTCGGCGGGATGGTCGCCGTCTGGCACAGCCGGATGGGCGACGCGCAGCGCGCCACAGCCTGGCAGCGGCTGCGACGGGGCGAGGCGCGCATCGTCGTCGGCGCCCGCTCGGCGGTGTTCGCGCCCGTGACGCGCCTGGGCCTTGTGATCCTCGATGAGGAGCACGAGCCGACGTACAAGCAGGAAGACACCCCGCGCTACCACGCGCGTGAGGTCGCGGTCGCTCGGGCCAAGCTGGTGGGTGCGACGGTGGTGCTGGGCAGCGCCACCCCGTCGGTGGAAAGCCGCTACGCGGCCGGCCGGCCGGGCGGCATCCTCGTCACGCTGCCGCAACGGGTGAAGGGCCGCCCGATGCCGACGGTGGAGCTCGTGGACATGCGGGACGAGCTGATGGCGCGGCATCGGCTCGGCCCGCTCTCCGCCCGGCTGACGCGGGCCCTGGCGCACACCGTGGACCGTGGCGAGCAGGCGATGCTCCTCCTCAACCGGCGCGGGTTCGCCCGTGTCGCCTCCTGCCCGTCCTGCGGCTACGTGGCCCGGTGCGTGCGCTGCGCCGTGCCGCTCGTCTATCACGCCGGCCGCCAGGCGCTCCTCTGCCACTATTGCAACTTTCACGAGCCGCCGCCGGAGCTGTGCCCGGCGTGCCGCAAAGGCTACCTGCGGTTCCGCGGCTCCGGGACGGAGCGGGTGGAGTCGGAGCTGCACCGGCTGTTTCCTCTCGCCGCCATCGCCCGCATGGACCGGGATACGACGAGACGGGCGCAACGGTACCGGGAGGTCTATGACGCGGTGCGGACGCAGCAGGTGGGTGTCTTGGTTGGGACGCAGATGATTGCGAAGGGGCTGGATTTCCCGCAGGTGACGCTGGTCGGGGTGGTCTCGGCGGATACCGCCCTCAACCTGCCGGATTTCCGGGCGGGGGAGCGGACGTTTGATCTGTTGACGCAGATGGCCGGCCGGGCCGGCCGCGGACAGCAGCCGGGGCGCGTGCTGATCCAGACATTTTGCCCGCGCCACTACGCAATCCAGGCGGCCCAGCACCACGACTACCGGCGGTTCTATGAGGAGGAGCTGGCGATGCGCCGCCGCCTGCGCCTGCCGCCGTTCGTCCACCTTGTGGAGCTGACCGTGATCGGCTCATCCCTCGCTGGCGTCCAGGAGGCTTCGCAGCGATTGGCCGACGCGCTGCGCCGCGCGGCAACTCCGCGCCTGCCTGCCGCGCCGAGCGAACGGCGCCAACGGCGCACGACGCAGGCAGGGCGCATCACCGTGCTCGGCCCGGCGCCCCACCGGCTGGTTCGGCTGCGGCGGGCCTATCGCATGTGCGTGCTCCTGAAGGCGAAGTCGGTGGAGCCGATCGGGCGCCTGCTGCGGCAGGTCCTGGACCCGGGACGGAAGTTCCGCGGTCTGCCCGTGCTGGTGAACGTGGACCCCCTGTGAGCACAAAAGTGCCAGGCACTTTCCCGGTTGGATTTTTGGTTTAGCTGTGTCACACCGAAGTTTTCCACAGGTTGGCGGAAATTGGAAGCGGGAAAGTGCCTGGCACTTTTTTACGCGGCGAAACCTTTCTTGAGGGTGCCGAGGGCGTCGAGGTTGCGGAGGCTCTGTTGCGCTTCGAGGTCGCCGGGATGGAGCTTGAGGAGGCGCTCGAAGCACTGCCGCGCTTGCGCGTCGTTGCCGTGCTTCATACCCAGCCGCGCCAGCTTCCGCAGCGCCCCGAGATGGTTGGGGTCGATCGACAACAGCTCGTCGTAGATCTGCACCGCCGCCTCGTCCAAGCCGCTCTTCGCCAGGCTGAAGGCCAGGCGCATCAGCAGCGACCGGGAGCGGGGCAGCCGGCCCAGCAGCCATTCGTACAGCTGGATCGCCTGGCGGGTCTTGCCCTGCCACTGCGCGAGCACGGCAACTGCGCGCAGCGGAAGCGTCACGAGGGCCATCCCGAGCTGCGCCAGCGTCGAGGGCGGATGCTCGGCGAAGCGTTTTTGGACGGCCAGGCGCAGATACCGGCGCGCGTCGGTCGCGTCGGGGGCGAACCGGACGATGTACGCGAAGAGATCGACGGCGTACTCGTAGCTGCCCTGCGTATAGGCCGCGACGCCTTTCTCGTAGTAGGGGACAAGGTCCGCGGGCACCGCCGAGACGGCCATGGCCGCATTATCGCCGAATCGACCGGTGGCGTCAACGGCCGCCCCAAAGGTGTCAGACACCTTTTCCGCTTTGAAAAGTGTCTGACACCTTTTAGAATAGCAGCAGGTCCGTCATGAGCGTCCAGCCGCTGTGCCAGGAGCCCCACCCCGTGTTGCGCAGTCTGGCGAAACCGGTGCAGGCATTCACGGATGAGATCAGGCGGCTGGGCGAGGATCTCATTGACACGATGTACGCCCACGACGGCATCGGGCTGGCCGCCCCGCAGATCGGGCGGGCGCTGCAGGCGATCGTCGTCAATCCCTCGCAGGTGTCCGGGAGGGAAGTCGTGCTGATCAACCCGGTGCTGGAGGCGGCCGAGGGACGCGCCGGGATTGTGGAAGGGTGTCTGAGCGTGCCCAAGGTCTGGCACCGGGTGAGCCGCGCGGCCCGCGTGCGCGTGCGCGGACACGATCCCGCAGGCCATTCGCTGACGGTCGACGCCAAGGGGTTGTTGGCCATTGTGCTCCAACACGAGTTGGACCATCTGCAAGGGCGGCTGTTCGTCGACCGCCTCTCCTGGGTCCGTCGCTGCTGGGCGTATGCCCGGATCCGCGCGCTGGGGCGTCAGTCCGCGCTCGCCGGATGCGGGTGATGTTCTTCGGCACGTCCGCGTTCGCCGTGCCGAGCCTGGAGCGCCTGGCGGCATCCCACGCTGTCGTCCACTGCATCACCCAGCCTGATCGCCCGCAGGGGCGAGGGCTCGCCCGCGCGCCCTCGCCGGTGAAGGTGGCGGCGCAGCGGCTGCGCCTGCCGCTTGTGCAGCCGGCGCGGCTGCGGGCCGAAGACGCTGCCGGGGTGGCCGCTGACATCGGCGTAGCCGCGGCGTACGGCCAGTTCATCCCCAAGGCGCTGCTTGCCCTGCCGGCCCACGGGATGCTGGGCGTGCATCCGTCGCTGTTGCCGAAGTACCGCGGGGCCGCCCCGGTGGCCTGGGCGATCGTGAACGGCGAGGCGACCACCGGCGTGACGATCTTCCGCATGAACGAGCGGCTCGACGCCGGCGAGGTGGTGGCGCAGGAGGAGGTGGCCATCGAGCCGCACGAGGATGCGCAGCAGCTCACCGCGCGTCTGGCGCGCCTCGGCGCCGAGGCGCTGCTTGGCGCCCTGGAGCGGATCGCGCAGGGCCAGGCGACCTTCATTCCGCAGGATGAGTCGCGGGCGATCCCGGCGCCGAAGCTGACCAAGGCCCACGGCCGGATCGACTGGGCCCGTCCGGCCGAGCAGATCGTGCGGCTGGTGCGCGCAACCGTCCCCTGGCCAGGCGCCTGGACCGAGTGGCGCGGCGGCCTGCTGAAGATCTGGGCGGCCGTGGCGCGCGCGGAGCCGACGGCCGTTGCGCCGGGGACCGTGGCGCGCGCGGCCGGCGATGCGCTGGCGATCGCCGCCGGCGGGGACCTAGTGGAGCTGGTGGAGGTGCAGCCGGCCGGCCGGCGGCGCATGCGCATCCAGGAGTTCCTCGCCGGCCACAGAATTGATGTTGGTGAGCGTTTTGGGACAGGGGACAGGAGACAGGGGGCAGGTTGAGATGCTCGCTGCGACCTGTCTCCTGTCTCCGGTCTCCTGTCTTAGCCGTTCCGATGCCTGAGCTCCGCAAGGACCCCCTGATCGGCCGGTGGGTGATCATCGCGACGGATCGCGCCAAGCGGCCGGTGGACTTTGTCGCCTCCCATGATGAGGCGCTCTCGCCGGACACCTGTCCCTTTTGCGCTGGCCACGAGGGCGAGACCCCCACGGAGATCTTCGCGATCCGCCCGAACGGGGGCAAGGGCAACGGGCCGGGCTGGACGGTCCGGGTGATTCCCAGCATCAAGCCGGTCTTGCGCATTGAAGGCCAGCTCAACCGGCATGGGAAGGGGATGTACGACCTCATGGATGGCATCGGCGCCCACGAAGTGATCATCGAGACGCCGGACCACATCCCGAACGCGGCGGATCTTCCGGTGGAGCACCTCCACGCGGCGCTCGATGCCTCGCGGATCCGGATGGTGGACCTGGAGCGGGACCCGCGGTTCCGCTACGTCCTCTGGTTCAAAAACTACGGGTCGGTGGCGGGCGCCGGACGGATCCAGCACAGCCGCTCGCAGCTCATCGCCACCCCGGTCACCCCGCTGCGGGTCAAGGAGGAGTTGGTGGGCACGCGCCGGTACTTCGAGGACAAGGAGCGCTGCCTCGTCTGCGACCTCGCCGCCCAGGAGCGGCAGGCGCGGGTCCGCGTCGTGATCGACACGCCCCATATCCTGGCGCTGTGTCCGTTCGCCTCGCGGTTCCCCTTCGAGCTGTGGATTGTGCCGAAGCGGCACGGCTGCGATTTCGACAAGCTCTCGCCGGAGGAGCTCAGCGACCTCGCGGCGGTGTTCAAGCAGCTCCTCAGCCGGCTGAAGGCGGTCCTGAACGACCCGCCGTACAACGCGCTGCTGCACACCGCGCCGTTCCGGGGCCGCCACACCCGGGTCGGCTACTGGAAAACGATCGAGGATGACTACCACTGGCATTTCGAGCTCATCCCCCGTCTGACCCGCGTGGCCGGCTTCGAGTGGGGCAGCGGCTTCTACATCAACCCCACCCCGCCGGAAGAGGCGGCGAAGTACCTGCGCGAGGCTGTCATCGAGGAGCCCCTCGCCCATGTCTGAGCTGCGGCGCGATCCCATCATCGGCCGGTGGAACATCATCGAGGCCGACGACCCGGCGGGGCCGGAGGCCTTCGAGGTCGAGACGCACGCGAACAGCGGCGGCAAATGCCCGTTCTGCTTCGGCAACGAGGGCATGACCCCGCCGGAGATCTACGTCGTCCGGCCGCCGGGCGGCGCTGCGAACGGCCCGGGCTGGAGCCTGCGCGTGGTGGCGAACAAGTTCCCCGCGCTGAAGATCGAGGGCGACCTCGACCGGCAGGGGATGGGGGTGTACGACTGGTGCAACGGCGTCGGCGCCCACGAAGTGATCGTCGAGACGCCCGACCACAACCGCCAGATGGCGGACCTCAGCATCGCCGAGCTGACCGAGGTCGTGAAGGCCTTCAAGGCCCGCTCGCTAGACCTGCGCGGGGACAAGCGCCTGAAGTACACGCTCATCTTCAAGAACTTCGGGCTGTCGGCCGGGGCCTCGCTGGAGCACACGCATTCGCAGCTCATCGCGCTGCCGATCGTGCCGAAGCGGGTCCAGGAGGAGCTGCGGGGTGCGGAGCGGTATTTCGAGTTCCGCGAGCGCTGCCCGTACTGCGACATGCTCCGCCACGAGCTGCAAGAGCACGAGCGCGTCATCTGCGAAAACCGCAGCTTCGTGGCGATCTGCCCGTTCATGTCGAGCTTCCCCTTCGAGCTCTGGGTGCTGCCGAAGGAGCACGGGGCCGACTTCGCGCAGCTCGCGCCGGAGCCGGCGGGGGATTTCGCGCGCATCCTCAAGGAGACGCTGCTGCGGCTGCGGACCGCCCTCCGGGATCCGTCCTACAACTTCATCATCCACTCCGCGCCCATTGAGCGGCAGGCGCGGGAGGAGTACCACTGGCATCTGGAGCTGATCCCCAAGCTCACCAAGATCGCGGGCTTTGAGTGGGGCACCGGCTTCTACATCAACCCGACGTCCCCCGAGCAGGCCGCCACGCTGCTCCGGGACATCCAGATCGGCTAACCGATGACACCGTTCCGGTGTCAGGCACTTCGCTCCGCCTACAATGGTGTCAGACACTTTTCAAAGCGGGAAAAGTGTCTGACACCTTTTAACGGGAGGATGTGATGGCGATTCGGGTCGGCATTAACGGGTTCGGACGGATCGGGCGCAACGTCTTCCGCGCCGGCGTCAACCGGGCGGGGATCGAGTTCGTGGCGGTGAACGACCTGCCGACCCCGACGGAGACGCTGGCCCACCTGCTCAAGTACGACTCGATCCTGGGCACGTTTCAGGCCGACGTCCGCGCCAGCCAGGACGCCGTGGTCGTCAACGGCAAGCCCCTGAAGGTCTTCACGAGCAAGACCCCGGCCGAGATCCCCTGGAACGACCTGGGGGTCGAGCTCGTGGTGGAGTCCAGCGGCGTCTTCACCGACAAGGAGCGGGCATCCGGCCACCTCGCCAGGGGGGTCAAGAAGGTCGTCATCACCGCCCCGGCGAAGAACGAGGACCTCACCATCGTGCTGGGGGTCAACGAGCAGGCCTACGACCCGGCCAAGCACCACGTGCTCTCCAACGCCTCCTGCACGACCAACTGCGTCGTGCCGATGGCCAAGCTGATCCATGAGCGGTTCACGATCGTGCGCGGGTTCATGACCACGATCCACTCGTACACCAACGACCAGCGCCTGCTGGACCTGACGCACAAGGACCTGCGCCGGGCGCGGGCCGCGGCGCTGTCGATGATCCCGAGCACGACCGGGGCGGCCAAGACGGTCGGGGTGGTGTTCCCGGAGCTCAAGGGGCGCATCGACGGGCTCTCGATCCGGGTGCCGACGCCGAACGTCTCGATCGTCGATCTCTCCTGCCAGGTGGAGCAGCCGACGACGGCCGAGGCGGTGAACCAGCTCTTCAAGGCCGCCGCCGAGGGGCCCATGAAGGGGATCCTGCAGTACTGCGCCGACCCGCTCGTCTCGCGGGACTTCAACGGCAACGCGCACTCGTGCATCTTCGACGCCACGATGACGGCGGTGATCGACAGGCAGCTCGTCAAGGCCTTCGGCTGGTACGACAACGAGTGGGGCTACTCGAACCGCGTCGTGGACCTCATCGAGTACGTCGCGAAGCGCGGGCTCGGCGCCACCGCAGGCAGCGCGGCCAAGGCTGCAGTTGGGGCCTAGCGAGACAGAGAAAGAACGCAGGGTTCTCACCTGGATGGCAAAGCAAACGATAAAAGATATTGACATTCGGGGGAAGCGGGTGCTGATCCGCGTGGATGTTAATGTGCCGCTGGACAAGGCCACCGGCCGCATCACGGACGAGACCCGCATCCGGCAGAGCCTGCCCACCATCCGCTATGCGCTCGAGCAGGGCGCGTCCATCGTCCTGATGAGCCATCTGGGCCGGCCGGACGGCCAGCGGGTGGCCTCGATGTCGCTCAAGCCCGTGGCCGAGGCCGTCGGCACGCTGCTCGGCCAACCGGTGGCGTTCCTCCCTGACTGCGTCGGGCCCGAGGTGGCCTCCCGCGTCAAGGCCCTGAAGCCTGGGGAGATCGCGGTGCTGGAAAACCTCCGGTTCCATCCGGAGGAGGAGGCCAACGATCCGGCGTTCGCCAGGCAGCTTGCCGAGCTGGGCGAGATCTACGTCAACGACGCCTTCGGCACCGCGCACCGCGCGCACGCCTCCACCGAAGGCATCGCGCGCCATCTGCCCGCGGTGGCGGGCTTCCTGATGGAGAAGGAAATCACCTACCTCGATGAAGCGCTCGCCAATCCCCAGCGGCCGTACGTGGCGATCCTGGGCGGCGCGAAGGTGTCGGATAAAATCGGCGTGCTGAGGCGGCTCCTCGAGCGGGTGGACCGGGTCCTGATCGGCGGCGGGATGGCCTACACCTTCCTCAAGGCGCAGGGCCATGCGATCGGCTCCTCCAAGCTCGAGGCGGACAAGGTCGCGCTCGCCAAGGACCTGCTGGCTCAGGCCGCGGCGCGGAAGGTGCCGGTGCTGTTGCCGCTCGATCACGTCATCACGACGTCGCTAGAGCCCGGCAGCGAGACGAAGTCGATCGCCGACGTGGACATCCCCGGCGGGTGGTTAGGGGCGGACATCGGCTTGTCGACCATCGACGCCTTCCTCAAGGCGCTGTCCCCTGCGAAGACCGTGGTCTGGAACGGCCCGCTGGGCGTGTGTGAGCAGCCCAGGTTCCGCGACGGCAGCCGGCGCATCGCGGAGCTGGTGGCGACGCTCAAGGCCGTCACCGTGATCGGCGGGGGCGACACCGCCGCCTGCGTCCAGCTGCTCGGCCTGGCGAGCCGGATGAGCCACATCTCCACCGGCGGGGGGGCGTCCCTGGAGTTCCTTGAAGGCAAGGCGCTCCCGGGCATCGCGATCCTGAACGACCGGGCGGACATGCGCTCCGGGCTCAGGGCTGTGGGCTCTGGGCAATTGCCCCGAGCCCCGAGCCCAGAACCCTGAGCGATTGGGTTGCTGATGCGCAAACCGCTCATTGCCGGCAACTGGAAATGCCACACGACGCTCCGGGAGGCCGCGGCGCTGGTCGAGCAGGTGAAGCGCTCCTGCCAGCTGCCGACGGTGGAGGCGGCGGTCTTCCCCCCGTTTCCCGCGCTGTCGTCGGCGGGCCAGTGGCTGGACGGGTCGACGATCCGCTTGGGCGCGCAGGACGTGTTCTGGGAGCCGCAGGGCGCGTTTACCGGCGAGGTCTCCCCGCGGATGCTCGTGGATGTCGGCTGCCGGTTCGTGATCATCGGCCACTCGGAGCGCCGGACGCTCTTCGGGGAGACCGATGAGACGGTGCGCCGCAAGCTCCTCGCCGTCCTGAGGGAGCCGCTGACGCCCATCGTCTGCATCGGCGAAACGCTGGCCGAGCGCGATGCCAATCGGACGTTCGACGTCATCACGCGTCAACTGACCGACGGCCTCCAGGGGCTGGCCGGGGAGCAGGCTGGGCAGGTCATCGTGGCGTACGAGCCACTCTGGGCCATCGGCACCGGCCGCAACGCGACCCCGGAGCAGGCGCAGGAGGCGCATGCGTTCGTCCGTCAGCGGCTGGCGAACGCGTGGGGCAAGGAGACCGCCCAAGCCATTCGGATTCTCTACGGCGGCAGCGTCAACGGGACGAACGCCGAGTCGTTGCTCGCCCAGCCGGATGTGGATGGGGCGTTGGTGGGCGGCGCCAGCCTGAAGGCCGAGTCGTTCAGCGCGATCGTGAAAGCGGCTGCAGAAGCCAAAACCGTGAGGCGATAACCGATGTTTGTCTTCCTCCTCGTCATTCATGTGCTGGTGGCCCTGTTCCTGATCGGCGTCATCCTCATCCAAGGGGGTCGGGGCGGGCTCGGCGAGGCCTTGGGCGGGGCGGCGGCGCAGTCGCTCTTCGGCGGCGGCGCCAACCTCGTCATGGCGCGAGTCACCACGGCGGCCGCGGCGCTGTTCATGGTCACCTGCCTCTCGCTGGCGGCGATTTCCACGGCCCGCGGCCGGTCGGTGATCGAGCAGCTGCCGGCGTCGGTCGACCAATTGCCGTTGACGTTGCCGGGGGAGCCCGTGCAGCCGACCGCTCCTCCGGCGGTGCCGACGAGCGTCGGGGAAGCCGAAACCGCACCTTCCCAACCCGCTCAGCCCACTCCCCCCTAGGCCTCCCAAAGGGCAAAAGGTGTCAGACACCTTCTTCGCTGCGAGACGACCGCTCAACAGGTGTCTGACACCTTTTGTTGTTGTGGCGGCGCTGGCGCTCCTTGCCCCCGCGCTTCGCGCCACGCCCCCTGCCGAGCCGGTGACCGGCGATGCGCTGGTCGACGGCGCTATCGGCGACGCGAGCCGGCTGCTGCCCCTCCTGGCGACCGACAGCGCCTCCGGCACCATCGTCTCGCTGCTCTTCAACGGCCTCGTGAAATACAACGAGCGGCTCGAGATCGTCGGCGATCTGGCCGAGTCGTGGGCCGTCAGCGACGGGGGCCTGACGATCACCTTCGTCCTGCGCCCGAACGCCCGCTGGCATGACGGGGCTCCGGTGACGGCGGAGGATGTCCGCTTCACCTACGAGAAGCTCATCGATCCTGCCGTGCGCACGCCGTATGCCAGCAGCTATGAGCGCATCCAGTCGGTCGAGGTGCTGGATGCGCACACCGTCCGCGTCCGGTATCGGGAGCCGTTCGCGCCAGCGCTCGAAAGCTGGATGATGGGGATCATGCCCAAGCACCTCCTGCAGGGCGAGGACCTCAACACGACCCCGTGGCTCCGCCGCCCGGTCGGCCACGGCCCCTATCGGTTCGTCCGGTGGAAGACCGGCGAGCTGATCGAGCTTTCCGCCAACCCGGACTACTTCGAGCACCGCCCCTTCCTCGACCGCTACCTCTACCGGGTCATCCCGGACGCCGCGACGATGTTCTTGGAGCTGTTGACCGGCGGCATCGATCAGACCGGCTTGACCCCTCTGCAGTACGCCCGGCAGACGGGCGGCGAGCGGTTTGCGCGCGCCTACCGGAAATTTCGCTACCCCTCCTTCGGCTTCACGTACCTCGGCTACAACCTCCAGGATCCGCGGTTCGCGGACCTCCGCGTGCGCCGCGCGATCGACCGCGCGATCGACAAGCAGGCGATCCTCGACAACGTGCTGTACGGGCTAGGGGCTGTGGCCACCGGCCCGTACCCCGAAGAGTCCTGGGCGCACAACCCCGAGGTGCGGCCCGCGCCCTGCGACCTGCAGGCCGCCGCGGCGCTCTTGGCGCAGGCCGGCTGGAGCGACCATGACGGCGACGGCTGGCTCGACCGGGAGGGGGCGCCGTTCCGCTTCACCGTGATCACGAACCAGGGCAACGACGTGCGCCGCCAGGTGGCGGAGATCGTCCAACAGCAGCTGGCGAAGCTGGGCATCGACGTGACGATCCGGATCATCGAGTGGGCCACGTTCGTGCACGAGTTCATCGACAAGCGCCGGTTCGAGGCGGTGCTGCTCGGCTGGGGCCTGTCGCGCGATCCGGACCTGTACGATCTGTTCCACTCCTCCAAGACGAAGGAAGGGGAGTACAACTTCGTCGGCTATGCCAACCCTGAGGTGGACCGGCTGCTGGAGGAGGGCCGTCGCACGTTCGATCAGGCCGCGCGGCAGCGGATCTACCGGGAGGTCCACCGCCGGCTGGCCGAGGACCAGCCCTACACGTTTCTCTTCGTCGCGGATGCGCTGCCGGTGGTGGCCTCGCGGGTGCGCAACGTCAGGGCCAGCCCCGCCGGCATCGGCTACAACGTCATCGAGTGGTACGTCCCGCTGCCCGAGCAGCGCTACAAGCGGCTGGCCCAATAATGGTACCGGGTCTTGCTCTGTCGAACAGCCACGGTTCCAGAGCAAAACGTGTCAGACACGTTTCCCGCTGCGAGACGACCGGTCGAAAGGTGTCTGACACCTGTTGCGGTCGTCCCAGCGGCTGTTCGACAGAGCAACCGGGTCTCATTTTTTCCTCCGAGGACGATAGAAAAATGAGACCCGGTACCAATTTTCCCTTTTGCGTGCGATGAGTGGCTATCTTGTGCGTCGCCTCATCGGGCTGGTGCCGGTGCTGCTGTGGATCACGGTGATTTCGTTCGGGATCATCCACCTCGCGCCGGGCAAGCCCACCGACGCCGCGATGTCGTTCAACCCCAAGGTCTCGCTCGAGGCCCGGCAGCGCATGGAGCTGCTCTACGGCCTGGACCAGCCGGTGCACGTCCAGTACGTCGCCTGGCTGCGGCGGCTGGCGCGCCTCGACTTTGGGCGGTCGTTCCTCGATGATCGGCCGGTGACGGCCAAGATCGTCGAGCGGCTGCCGATCACCCTGATGATCAACCTCCTGTCGCTGGCGCTGATCTTGGCGGTTACGATCCCCCTGGGCGTCGTGGCGGCCGCGCGCCCCCACGGACTGTTCGATCGGCTGACAACGGTCTTCGTCTTCATCGGCTACTCCACGCCCTCGTTCTGGCTGGCGCTGTTGTGCATGGCCTTCTTCGGGGTGCATCTGCGGTGGCTGCCGGTCTCCGGGATCCACTCGTTGGACCATGAGTCGTTCCCCCTCCTGCGGCAATGGCTGGATCTCGCGTGGCACCTGGCGCTGCCGGTCGGGATCGCGGCGTTCGTCAGCCTCGCGGGCATGTCCCGCTACGCGCGCGCGAGCATGGTCGACATCCTGCGCCAGGACTACATCCGCTGCGCCCGCGCCAAGGGGCTTCCGGCCTCGCGGGTGCTGTTCCACCACGGCCTGCGCAACGCGCTGTTGCCCGTCATCACGATCCTGGGGCTGTCGCTGCCGGATCTCATCGGCGGCAGCGTGATCGCCGAGACGATCTTCTCGATCCCCGGGATGGGGCGGCTGTTCTACGAGGCGGTGATGGCGCGGGACTACCCGGTGGTCATGGCGCTGGTGACGATCGGCGCGGTGCTCACGATGCTCGGCAACCTCCTAGCCGATCTCGCCTACGCGTATGCCGACCCGCGCATCCGCGTCGGCCCATCCACCAGCTGATGGCGAAGAATCGGTTGACGGTGTGTGGCGGGGTGGTGCTGCTGCTATTGGCGCTGGTCGCCGGGGCGGCGCCGTGGCTGTCGCCCCACGATCCCCTGCAGGTGAACCTGCCGGATGCGCTCCTGCCGCCCTCGGCCGCCTATCCGCTGGGGACCGACCAGCTCGGCCGGGACGTGCTCAGCCGGCTCCTCTACGGCACCCGCATCTCGCTGCTGATCGGGTTCATCGCGGTCGGAATCGCCGTCGTCATCGGCACCGGCATCGGCGCGATCGCCGGCTTCTACGGCGGCTGGGTGGATGCGATCCTCATGCGGTTCGTCGATACGATGCTGTCCATCCCGACGATCTTCCTGCTGCTGTCCATCATCGCGGTGCTGGGTCCCAGCATCCAGGTCGTCATGGCCGTCATCGGCCTGACGAGCTGGATGGGGGTGGCCCGGCTGGTGCGGGCGGAGCTCCTCAGCCTCAAGGAGCGGGAGTTCGTCTTGGCGGCGCGCGTGCTGGGCGCGTCGCCGGTGAGGCTCATCACGAGGCACCTGCTGCCCAACGCGATGGCGCCGGTGGTGGTCAGCGCAACGCTGGGCGTCGGGGGCGCGATCCTGACCGAATCGGTCCTGAGCTACCTGGGGCTCGGGGTGCAGCCGCCGACGCCGAGCTGGGGCAACATCCTGAACGAGGGCCGGATCGCGCTGGGGGTGGCGTGGTGGCTGACGGTGAGCCCCGGCGTGTGCATCCTCATGACGGTGCTGGCGTTCAACCTCCTCGGCGAAGGGCTCCGCGAACGCTACAAATGAGCGAAAAAGTGCCAGGCACTTCGCCGCTTGGAATGCCACTGCTAACTGTGGAAAACCTCTCCGTCACCTACCGGCAGGACGGCGCGCCGGTTCGCGCGGTGGACGGGGTGAGCTTTGCCATCGAGCCGGGCGAGGTGCTTGCGCTGGTGGGCGAATCCGGCTCGGGGAAGAGCAGCGTCGCGCTGGCGCTGGCTCGGCTGCTGCCCCCGATGGCGTCGGTGTCCGGGCGGGTGATGCTGAGCGAGGCCGATCTTCTCGACGCGCCCGAAGCGACCCTGCGGGCCATCCGCGGCGGCACGATCGCGTATGTCTTCCAGGATCCGGCTGCGTCGTTGAACCCGGTGCTCACCATCGGGGAGCAGCTGGTCGAAATGCTGACCCGGCACACGCCGTTGCGCGGGCGGGACGCGGAGCGGGCGGCCGTGGAGTGGCTGGGCCGCATGGGGATCGCCTCGGCCGCGGAGCGGCTGCACGCGTATCCGCACGAGTTTTCCGGCGGCATGCAGCAGCGCGTGTGCCTGGCGATGGCGCTGTGCGCGAGCCCCTCGCTGCTGGTCGCCGATGAGCCGACGACGGCGCTCGACGTGACCGTGCAGGTTGCGATCCTGCGGCTGCTCCGGGAGCTGCAGCGGCGCCTAGGGCTGGCGGTGCTGCTGATCTCGCATGACCTGCTCGTCGTGGAGCGGCTGGCGCACCGGATCGGCATCATGGCCGGCGGCCGGCTGGTCGAGCTGGGGCCGGCCGAGCAGGTGCTGCGCCGGCCCGCGCACGACCAGACGAAGCTGCTGCTGCGCGCCCGCGCGGCGATGACGCTGCGCCGATGACCTGGCAAACGGTGTCAGACACCTTTCCCGAGGCGAGACGACAGGTCGAAAGGTGTCTGACACCGTTTGCGGTCGTCCCGACGGGTTTTCGACACAGCAAGGTGAGATGAAATCGTGAGCGATGGCATCTCCCATTCTTGAGGCGATCGAGGTCAGCAAGGTGTACCCGCGGCGCGCCGGCGTGCTGCGGCGCGCGGTCGGGGACGTTCGCGCCGTGGACCGGGTCAGCTGCGTGCTGGCAGCCGGCGAGACGCTGGGCCTGGTGGGGGAGTCGGGGTGCGGCAAGACCACGCTGGCAAAGCTGCTGCTCGGGTTGCTCGCGCCCAGTCAGGGTGAGGTCCGGCTGCATGGCGAGCCGCTGGCGGGGTTGACCGGCGCGCGCCTGCGCGCGGCGAGGCGCGCCGTGCAGTTCGTGTTTCAGGATCCGCTGAACAGCCTCAACCCCCGCCTGACGGTGGCCCAGACGCTGAGCGAACCGTTCATCATCCATCGGCTGGCGAGCGGCGCCGCCAGGCGCGCGCGCCTCGAGGCGCTGCTGGACGCCGTGCAGCTTCCCGCCGGCTCCCTGGCGCGGCTGCCTCGCGAGTTGAGCGGGGGGGAGCGCCAGCGGGTCGGGATCGCCCGGGCGCTGGCGCTGGATCCTGAGCTGGTGATTTGCGACGAGCCGATTGCCTCGCTGGACGTCTCGGTCGGCGCGCAGATCCTGGAGCTGTTGCGCGGCCTCTGCCGGGCGCGCCGGATGGCGCTTTTGTTCATCTCGCATGACCTGGGCGCGGTCGGCTCCGTCTGCGAGCGGCTGGCCGTGATGCAGCACGGTCGGATCCTTGAGACCGGCCCGACCCAGACCCTCCTGCAGCAGCCCGCCCACCCGTATACCGTGCTGCTCATCCGCAGCGCCTCCCTCGATCTCGACGCCTAGGCGTCCAGACGCTATAATCGTAGGATGGAGCGGTTCTGGCACGCCTTCATCCCGCTGTTCGTCGCGTTTGACAGCGTCGGCATGCTGCCCCTCTATTGGGGCCTGGCGCACCGGCTCTCCCGCCGCGAGCGGCGGCGGGCGGTCGTCGAGGCGGTCGGCACGGCGCTGTGGGTCGCGGTCGGCTTCCTGCTCGTCAGCCGGTTCGTGTTCGCCCTCATGGGGCTTCAGCTGGCCGACGTCATGATCGCCGGCGGCGGCATCCTGCTCGTCATCTGCCTGCGGGACCTGCTGCTGCCGGAGTCGCTGCCGGAGGGGCATTATCCCAGCCCCGGCGTCGTGCCGCTGGGGGTGCCGCTCCTCTCCGGCCCGGCGGTTTTGACGACGCTGCTGTTGGTGCGGGACCAGCACGGCTGGGGGATGACGCTGCTCGCGCTGGCCGCGAACCTCGCGGTCATCTGGGCGGTGCTGCAGGCGGCCGACCGGCTCATGCGCCTGCTCGGCCAGCACGGCGCGGCGGTCATCTCGAAGATCGCCAACCTGGTGCTGACCGCGTTCGGCGTCATGCTGATCCGCAAGGGGCTCACGCACGTCGTGGCACCGTGATGCGCGGGATCCTCACCTTCATCATGGCGGGGGGCAAGGGGGAGCGGCTGCTGCCCCTGACGAAGGACCGCGCGAAGCCGGCGGTGCCGTTCGGCGGCGTCTACCGGATCATCGACTTTACGCTGTCGAACTGCATCAACTCCGGCATCCGGAAGATCCATGTGCTGATCCAGTACAAGTCGCACTCGCTGCAGCGCCATGTCATCATGGGCTGGAACATCTTCAACAGCGAGCTGGGCGAGTACATCGACGTCATCCCCGCGCAGCAGCGCACCGGGGACTACTGGTACCGGGGCACCGCCGACGCGATCTACCAGAACATCAACGCCATCGAGCACGAGCGGCCCGACCACGTGCTCGTGCTGGCCGGCGACCACGTCTACAAGATGAACTACGCGGACATGGCCGCGTTCCACAAGGCGCATGGCGCCGCGGTGACGGTCGGGGTCATCGAGATGGAGCGGGACCGGGCCGCGCAGGGCTTCGGCATCATCGAGGTGGACGCCGAGGGGCGGATCATCGGCTTCGAGGAGAAACCCCGGCAGCCGAAGACGATTCCGGACGACCCGACGCGCTGCTACGTCTCGATGGGGATCTACCTCTTCAACCGGCTCTTCCTGGAGGCCGCCTTGATCGAGGACGCCACGCGGGAGGACTCCACCCATGATTTCGGGCGCGATGTGATCCCGCGCGCGCAACAGGCGGTCAAGGTCATGGCGTACAACTTCAAGGACGAGAACAAGAAAGAGTCCAAGTACTGGCGGGACATCGGCACCCTCGACGCCTACTACGAGGCGAACATGGATCTGGTCCAGGTGACGCCGCAGTTCAACCTCTACGACCGCAGCTGGCCCATCCGGACCTACCACGAGCAGTGGCCGCCCACGAAGACGGTCTTTGCGGATGAAGGCACCGGGCGCATCGGGACCATCCTGGATTCCCTGGTCTCGAACGGCTGCATCATCAGCGGCGGCCGGGTCGTGCGCAGCGTCCTGTCGCCCGACGTGCGGGTCAACAGCTTCGCCCACGTGGAGGACGCGATCCTGATGGAGCATGTGGAGGTCGGCCGCTACGCGAAGATCCGGCGGGCGATCGTCGACAAGGATGTCGTGATCCCGCGCTACGCGGAGATCGGCTATCACCCGGAGGAGGACCGCCGCCGGTTCGTCGTCACGGAGTCCGGCATCGTCGTCGTGGCGAAGGGCACCGTGATCGAGGAGCCCCGGCCGGCCATCTCGCTCGTCGGGACATAGCGCGTTCCATGTCACAGGTGACATGTCACATGTTACGAATTGGAGACAAGACGTTCGGCTCGCGGTTGATCGTCGGCACCGGCAAGTACGCGTCGTTCGCGCTGATGCGGGAGGCGATCGAGGCGTCCGGCGCCGAGATCGTCACCGTCGCGGTCCGCCGGCTGACCCTCGAGCGGCCCAACGAAGCGAGCCTCCTGGACTACCTGGACCGCTCCCGCATCACGCTGCTGCCGAACACCGCCGCCTGCTACACCGCGGAGGAGGCGATCCGCACCGCCCGCTTGGGCCGCGAGGCCGGGCTGTCCCACCTCGTCAAGCTGGAGGTCATCGGCGACCCCAAGACGCTGCTGCCGGATACACCGGCGTTGTTGGAGGCGACCCGCGCGCTCGTCAAGGACGGCTTCCTCGTCATGCCGTATACCAACGATGACCCGATCATGGCCAAGAAGCTTGAGGAGGCGGGAGCCGCCTGCGTCATGCCGCTGGCTGCGCCGATCGGGTCAGGGCAAGGGGTGCTCAACCCGCTCAACATCCGGTTGATCCTCGAGGCGGTGTCGGTGCCGGTCATTGTGGACGCCGGGGTCGGCACGGCGTCTGACGCGAGCGTCGCGATGGAGCTGGGCGCGGACGGGGTGCTCATGAACACCGCCATCGCCGCCGCGGCTGATCCGGTGAAGATGGCGCAGGCGATGCGCCTGGCCGTGGAGGCCGGCCGGCTCGCGTACGAGGCCGGCCGCATCCCGAAAAAACCCTACGCGAGCGCGTCCAGCCCAGCCGAAGGGGTCGTCGCGCCGCCTCCTGCCCGCGCCCCTGCGGGCGAGCCGCTGCGCCGCTGATCCCCCCACCTGCCGTAGGCGGTGCCTGATGGTGAAGAGCGATGGATCACAACGACGAAGAGACGGTGGTGGCACCGCCGTGGCCGGCTTGGCGGATCGATGGGCCGGGGCCGGCCGGGGCCCGCGTTCGGCGGGCCCGCGGCAGCTGGTGGGATGAGGGAGCCGGCGGTCCAGGAGCCGGAGCGCCGCGCGACGCCGCCAGCCGCGAGGCCGGCGACGGATGAGACGCGGACCATCCTCCGCAACGTCGCCGGCTGCTACTTCCTCTCGGGCGCCCTCGGCCTGATCTACCAGGTCCTGTGGTTGCGGAAGCTGCTCCTCGTGTTCGGCAGCACGGTGCACGCGGTCAGCACCGTGCTCACCGTCTTCTTCAGCGGGCTGGCGCTGGGCAGCTGGCTCTTCGGGCGGCTCATCGACCGCCGCCCGAGCGGATCCGGGCTGCGCTGGTACGCCATCCTGGAAGTCGGCGTGGGGCTGTATGCGTTTCTCACCCTGCCGCTCTTTGACTGGATCCGGCAGCTCTACATTCCGGCCTATCAGGCCTCAGGGTTCTCGCAGGCGGCGCTCGTGAGCGCGTCGTTCGCCTGCGCGGCGCTGATCTTGCTCGTGCCGACCACGCTGATGGGCGGGACGTTCCCGGTGTTGAGCCGGTTCCTGATCCGCTCGGACCGGGAGCGGGGGGTGACGATCGCGAACCTGTATGCGATCAACACGGTCGGCGCTATGGCCGGCACGCTGGCGGTGTATTACGCGGGGCTGCCGGTGCTGGGCGTCTCGCGGACGCTCATCTGCGCCGGCGTGACGAATCTCGGCATCGGGCTGTTGTGCCTGGTGTTCGCCCGGCACCTGGAGAGCCTCGGGTTTCACGCGGCGGCGCCGGCCGCGGCCCGTGTCGGGGCGCCGGAGGCGTCCCCCCAGCCGGCGGGATCCGCCCAGGCGTCGGGATCCAGCCAGCCGGACCCCATCGTGCGCTGGCTGTTCGCCGCGTTTGCGCTGTCAGGATTCTCGGCGATGGCGTATGAAGTGGCATGGACCCGGGCGCTCAGCCTCGTACTGGGCAGCTCCATCTACGCGTTCTGCATCATGCTGGCGACGTTCCTGGGCGGCATCGCGCTCGGCAGCCTCTGGATGCGGCGGGATGTGCGCGCCGGGCGGGCGGGATTGGTCCAGTTCATCCAGCTGGAGGGCCTGCTGGGGCTCTACGGGCTGTTTTCGGTGTGGTTCCTGCCGCAGCTTCCGGATTGGTTCCTCTGGGCCTGGCCGATGACCGGCGGGTCGTTTGCCGGCCTGTCGGCGCTGCAGTGGGCGCTCAGCGTCGCGGCGATGCTCCTGCCGACGCTCACGATGGGAATGCTCTTCGTGCTGGTCAGCGACTTCGTCACCGGAACGCCCGGCCGGTTGGGCCGCCGCCTGGGGACCGCCTACGCCGTCAACACCGTCGGTGGCATCATCGGCTCGTTCCTGAGCGGGTTCGTCCTGATCCCCTGGCTGGGGCTGCCGTGGGCGATCGTGGCGGCGGCGGTCGTCAACCTGCTCGCGGCGGGGCTGATCTACGTGCGCGCCGCGCACGCGCGCTCGCGGCCGCTGCGGCTGGGCCTGGCCGCGGCGTGCGTGGCGGCGGCGATCGGCGCCAGCGCCGTGGGGATCGTCCCGTCCTGGCGGCGCCAGGCGCTGACCGCCGGGGTGTACCTGTTTCCGGAGCTGTACCAGAACCGCTCGGTCGCCCAGATCACCGCGGGCACCAAGCTGCTCTACTATCGGGACAGCCTGAACGCGACGGTCAGCGTCCATCAAGACGAGAATGGCCTCTTTCTCAAAGTTGGCGGCAAGACCGATGCCTCGGATGGCATCGATATGGGGACCCAGGCGCTCTCGGCGCACCTGCCCCTGCTGCTCCATCGCGATCCGAAGCGCGTGCTCGTCATCGGGCTGGGCAGCGGCATCACGCTGGGCCACGCGGGGCGGTATCCGGTCGAGCGGCTCGATTGCGCGGAGATCGACCCCGCGGTGATCGAGGCGGCCCGGCTGTTTGCGGCGCACAACTTCCGCATCCATGACGATCCGCGGGTGCGGATTGCGCCGGCGGACGGGCGCAACTTTCTCCTCGCCAGTCGGGAGACGTACGACGTCATCATCTCCGAGCCCTCGAATCCCTGGATGGCGGGGTTGGGCTACCTCTTTACCAAGGAGTACTACGACTTGGCCAAGCAGCGGCTGGCGCCCGGCGGCGTGATGTGCCAGTGGGTGCAGCTCTACAAGATCTTCCCGGAAGACCTGAAGCTGCTGCTGCGGACGTTCCATGCGGCCTTTCCGTCCATGTCGGTCTGGTCCTCGCTGCCCGGCGATCTCCTGCTTGTCGGCTCGCAGGACCCGCTGCCGCTCACATACGAGTGGTTGGCGCAGCGGATGGCGCAGCCGGGCATTCGCGAGACGCTGGCACTCATCCAGGCGGAGCGGCCGGAGCTGCTCCTGCAGCTGTTGGTGCTCGGCGACCGGGAGGTCGAGGAGGTGACGGCGGACATGCCGTGGCTGCATGAAGATGACCTGCCCTGGCTTGAGTTCAATGCGCCGAAGGCCCTGTACGTGGCTCACACCATGACGGTCAATTATGAGGGCCTGATGCGGTTCCAGCGGCCGCCGAGCGAGACGGTCCCGGGCTATCCGAAAGATGTGGAGGATGCCGCGTTTTTCCACGCGATGGCCGACCTCTGGGAGTCCCGGCAGGACTGGGACAAGGCGTTGCAGTCGGCCCGTCGCGCGGTGGAGCGGGCTCCGGATGCCGCCGGGAGCTGGGTCCGGGTGGGCGAGCTGGCGGCGACGCTCAGGCGGGCGTGGGAGGCCGAAGAAGCGTTGAGCCGGGCGGTGGAGCTGGATCCGTCGAATGTCGCGCCGCACCGGTTGCTGGCCAAGCTGCTGGACTCGCAGAGGCGACACGAGGAGGCCCGACGGCACTACCGGGACGCGGCCATGTTGCGGCCGCCTGACGAGCGCTTCGCCGAGGAGTTGGCCACGTACCTGTTGCCGCGCCAGGAAGCCGCCTTGGCCGCCGAGTACGCGCGCTCGGCGGTGTCCCAGGGCGGCGGCGATCGCCTTTCAGCCGTGATGAGCTACGCGACCGCCTTGAAGCAAGTGCAGGATTGGCCGGCGGCTGAACAGGTCATGCGGTTTGGCCTGGAGGCGTTTCCTGAAGAAGCCGCATGGCCGTTGTGGCTGGGCGAGGTCAGCGCGGCGCAGGGACGGGACGAGGAGGCGGTAGCCTGGTTCCGGCAGGCGCTGGCGCGCGTCCCGACGGCCGCGGAGGCCTACTTCGGCTTGGGGCGGATTGCGGCCAGCCGGGGTCAGCCGCGCGAGGCCGCCAGGTATTTGCGGCGCGGCCTGCAGTACCGGCCGTACGAGCGCGAGATGCTCCAATTGTTGCTGCAGCTGCAGCGCACGCTCTGAGGGACGCATGGCACACCCGATGACGCAACGGACCGCACGACGAACCGCCACGCGGACATACCAGATCGCCGTGATTCCGGGCGATGGCACCGGGCCTGAGGTGATCGCCGAGGGACGCAAGGTGCTGGACGCGACCGCCCGCCAGCAGGGCTTCCGTCTCGAGTGGCGCCCCTATGACCTGGGCGGCGAGCGATATCGGCGCACCGGCGAGACGCTGCCCGCCACGGTGCTGAAGGAGCTGCGGGAAGCGGACGCCATCTACCTGGGCGCGATCGGCCATCCCGACGTCAAGCCCGGGATCCTGGAGCAGGGGATTTTGCTCACGATTCGCTTCGAGCTGGACCAGTACATCAACCTGCGTCCGGTGAAGCTCTACCCCGGCGTGTGGACCCCGTTGAAGGACAAAGGGCCGGAGCACATCGACTTCGTCGTCGTGCGCGAGAACACCGAGGGGCTCTATGCCGGGGTCGGGGGCTTCCTGCGGAAAGGCACGCCCGAGGAGGTCGCGCTGCAGACGTCGGTCAACACCCGGCACGGGGTGGAGCGCTGCATCCGCTTCGCGTTCGAGCTGACCCGCCGGCGGGCCAAGGGCAAGAAGCTGACGCTGTGCGGCAAGACCAACGTGCTGACCTTCGCGCACGACCTCTGGCAGCGGGTGTTCAACGAGGTGGCCGCGGAGTACGCAGCTATCCAGACCGACTACGCGCACGTTGACGCCTGCTGCATGTGGATGGTGAAGAACCCGGAGTGGTTTGACGTGATCGTCACCGACAACATGTTCGGGGACATCATCACGGATCTGGGCGCGATGATCCAGGGCGGCATGGGCATCGCCGCCGGCGGCAACCTCAACCCCGAGGGCGTGTCGATGTTCGAGCCGATCGGCGGTTCCGCCCCGAAGTACACCGGGAAGGGCGTGATCAATCCGCTGGCCGCGATCTGCGCCGGCGGGATGCTGCTGGATGCGCTCGGCGAGGCGCGGGCGGCGCAGGCGATCGAGCAGGCCGTCATGCAGGTGACCGGCACCAAGCTCAAGAGCCTCGCCGCCGGCCAGATGGGCTTTTCGACGAGCGAGGTGGGTGATCTCGTCGTGCAAGCCCTTCGCTGACCGCCGCGCCTGCCAGCGGCAGGCGTACAATTGAGGGACCGCTTCTATTTTCCGCAAGCGGTTGACGTAGGGGAAAATAGAAGTGGTCCCGGGACAGGCATGAGGAAACGCTACAACGTCGCCATCGTCGGCGCCACCGGCGCGGTCGGCACCGAGATGCTGCGGGTGCTGCGCGAGCGGCGGTTCCCCATTCGCCGCATCCGGCTGCTCGCGTCCGAGCGGTCGGCCGGGCGGCGGATTCCGTTCAACGGGACGCCCCGGACGGTCGAGCGGCTGCACCCCCGCGCCTTCGACGGGATCGACCTGGCGCTGTTCAGCGCCGGGGCCGGCCGCAGCCTGGAGTTCGGCCCGGAGGCGGTCCGGCGCGGCGCGCTGGTGGTCGATAACTCCAGCGCGTTCCGGATGGACCCTGAGGTGCCGCTCGTGGTGCCGGAGGTCAACCCGCACGCGCTGTCGCAGTCGCAGGGGCTCATCGCCAACCCGAACTGCTCCACGATCATCCTGCTGGTGCCGCTGGCGCCGCTGCACCGCGAGGCGCGGCTGACGCGGATCACCGTGGCGACGTACCAGTCGGTCTCCGGTGCCGGAGCCAAAGCGATGTCCCAGCTCTATGAGGAGACGAAGCGCGCGCTGCGGCAGGTGCGGGTGACGCGCACGCAGCTCAAGGCCGCCCCGTCGCTGCGCACAGCTCCGGCGCCGCTGCCGAAGCAGATCGCGTTCAACCTCATCCCCCAGGTCGACGTGTTCCTGGAGAACCGGTACACGAAAGAAGAGATGAAGCTGGTCAACGAGACCCGGAAGATCCTGGAGGCGCCGACGCTGCCGGTTTCCGCCACCTGCGTGCGGGTCCCTGTGTTCGTCTCGCATTCCGAGGCGGTCTGGCTCCAGACCGAGCGGCCGCTGGTGGTAGAGCGGGCCAGGGAGCTCTTGCGCGCGGCCCCAGGGGTGAGGCTGCTGGACGAGCCGGGCAAAGGCGCGTACCCGGTGCCGATTCAGGCCGCGGGGCAGGACGCCGTGCTGGTGGGCCGCGTCCGGACGGATGAGTCCGTTCCCAACGGGCTTGTGCTGTGGGTCAGCGGCGACAACCTGCGCAAAGGGGCGGCCACCAACGCCGTCCAGATCGCCGAACTCCTCATAAAAAGTGCCAGGCACTTCGCCGGTTCAAATTTCTACTAAGTTGTGGAAAACTTCGATGCGTGGTGAGTTTTCCACAGATGCGGTCAACATCGAAGCGGGGAAGTGCCTGGCACTTCGGACGCTGAAACTGACGATCGCCTACGACGGGACGCGGTACGCGGGCTGGCAGCGGCAGCGGAGCGGCACGCGCACGCCGACGATCCAGAGGACGCTGGAGCGGGCGCTGAGCCGGGTTCTGCAGGAGCCGGTCACGGCGATCGCCAGCGGCCGGACCGATGCAGGCGCCCATGCGGCGGCGCAGGTGGCGCATGTGCGGACCCGGTCGGCCATGCCGCCCGCGCGCCTGCGGGACGCCGTCAACCACCACCTGCCGCCTGACGTTGCGGTGCTCCGCATCGAGGAGGCGGACGAGCGATTCCACGCCCGCTTCCGCGCCGCCCGCAAGACCTACCGCTATCGGCTGTTCACCGGCGCGGTCGTGCCCCCCTTCATCCGGCCCTACGTCCATCAGGTGCGCGCCCCACTGGATGTCAAGCGCATGCGCCGGGAGCTTGCGGCGCTCAAGGGCCGGCATGATTTCCGCGCCTTCGCCCGTTCGTCCGGAGCCGAGCGAGGCTCCACGACCCGGGCGATCTCGCGCATGGCCCTGGCGCGTCGCGGCCAGGAGCTGCACCTCGATGTGGAGGGCAACGGCTTCCTGCACACGATGGTCCGGAGCATCGCCGGCACCCTGATCGACATCGGCCGCGGGCGGCTTTCGCCGGGCACCATGCGGCGGCTGCTGACGACCCGCGACCGCGCCCAGGCCGGCACGACCGCGCCGGCGCGCGGGCTGACGCTGGTCTCCGTCAGCTATCCGGCGGATCGCTGACCCCCCCACCTACGGGAGGCGATGCCTCACCGATGGCCACCATGGTATTCGCGCAGGTGCACGATCAACATGGCATCGCCTGGGCCGGAACGCGCCAGCATCCGCCTCAGGCCGGCCCTGGCCCCGCTTCCCGGCGGGGCCACCAGCAGGTGGTGGGGTGATGGCGCGGCATCCGTCCGGGCGCGCCCATGCCGGCGGGCACGACACCTGGGGCTCCAAGCTGGGGGTGATCCTGGCGGTCGCCGGCAGCGCCGTCGGCCTGGGCAATTTCCTGCGGTTTCCGGTGCAGGCCGCGCAGAACGGCGGGGGTGCCTTCATGATCCCGTACTTCCTGGCGCTCGTCCTGTTGGGCATTCCGCTGGCGATCGTCGAATGGACCATCGGGCGCTACGGGGGCACCCACGGGCACAACACTGCGGCCGGGGCATTCAGCGCGATGTGGCCCTGGCGGGGGGCCAAGTACCTCGGCCTGTTGGGCGTCTTTGGGCCGTGGGTGATCTTCCTCTATTACACGTTCATCGAGAGCTGGACGCTGGCGTTCAGCTACTTCTCGCTCTCAGGTCTGTTGGCCCAGGCCCATGAGCAGTCGGCCCTGGCCGGTTTCCTGAAGGCCTTTCAGGGGCTGGCGCCGAATGCGCTCTTTCCCCATGTCGGCACCGCGTACTTCTTCTTCCTCCTCACCTTCGCCCTCAACCTGATCATCGTCGCCGGCGGCATCCGCAGGGGCATCGAATTCGTCTCCAAGGTGTTCCTCCCCCTGCTGTTTCTCTTCGCGGTCCTGTTGGTCATCCGGGTGTTCTGGATCGGCGCGCCGGACCCCGCCAGGCCGGACTGGAGCGTCCTGAACGGACTGGGCTATCTCTGGAACCCGGACTTCTCGGTGCTGGGCAACTCGCGCGTGTGGCTGGCGGCGGCCGGGCAGATCCTCTTCACCCTCAGCGTGGGGATCGGCGCGATCGTCACCTATGCCAGCTACCTGAAGCGGGACAATGACGTCGCCCTCTCGTCGCTCACTGCAGTGGGCACCAACGAGTTCGCCGAGGTGATCCTCGGCGGCTGCCTGGTGATCCCGGCCGCCTTCGCGTTCTTCGGGCCTCAGGAGATGACCGCGATCGCCAAGGGCGGGGCGTTCAACCTGGGCTTCGTCACGATGCCGCTGGTGCTGGGGCAGCTGCCGCTGGGGCACCTCTTGGGATGCGCGTGGTTCCTCCTGCTGTTTTTGGCCGGGATCACCTCGTCGATCTCATTGGCGCAGCCTGTCATCGCGTTTTTCCAGAACGTCTACGGGTGGAGTCGGGGAAGGGCGGTCGCGGTGTTCGGGATCGCGAGCTTCATCCTGAGCCAGCCGGCGATCCTCTGGCTGGGCCGTGGCGTGGTCGATGAGATGGACTTCTGGGGCGGCACGGTCTGCCTGGTCGTCTTCGGGCTGCTCGAGGTGGGGCTCTTCGCGTGGGTCTTCGGCCTTGAGCGGGGCTGGCGGGAGATCCACCACGGCTCGGAGGTAAAGCTGCCGGCGGTCTTCAAGGGGGTCATCGGCTACGTGACCCCGGCGTACCTGCTGTTCGTCCTCGGCTTCTGGCTCTATGACAACGCCAAGACCACGATCAGCATGGCGGGCGTGGAGGCTGCCAACCGGCCGTACGTGCTGGCGACGCGGTGGCTGCTGATCGGGCTGTTCCTCGTCCTGGCGCTGAGCATGCGGATTGCCCTGCGGCGCCGACGCCACATCCAGGAGCTCAGCCGATGACTCGGGCGGCAGGATGACAACCGCCGGCTGGGTTTTCCTCACGCTTTCCTGGGGCGCCATCATCGCCCTATGCGCGCTCGGCTTCTATCGGGTCTTCCGCCGACCCTAAAAGGTGTCAGACACCTTTC
>CAZKXY010000002.1:0-66978 GCA_964556925.1 uncultured Planctomycetales bacterium
GACGCCGAGGATTTGTCAGGTGCTCCAACTCACGTAGGGCCATTTTGCAAAACCTTAGCTATTACTTGAAAGGAAGCCTGTATCGCTTAGGGTTGCTGGTCAATTTTGGCGGAAGCAAACTAGAGATCCGGCGCAGGATCTTCGACCAAGCTAGAAACCACTCGAATGGGCGGAGAAATCAGCGGTAATCTGCAAGACAATCAGCGGTCATCCGCGATTGAAATTGTGAGTCGCAGGATCGGGCCGGGCCAGCCATGCTTCATCATCGCCGAGGCCGGCGTGAATCATAACGGCGATCTGGGTCTGGCGAAGCGGCTCGTGGACGCGGCGGTGGAAGCGCGGGCCGACGCGGTGAAGTTCCAGACGTTCCGGGCGCAGGGGGTCATCAGCCGCAGCGCGCCGAAGGCCGCCTATCAGCGCGAGACCACCGACGCGGCGGAGTCCCAATTGGACATGGCGCGCCGCCTGCAGCTTGCCCCTGAGGCGTTCCGCGAGCTCGCCGCGCATTGCCAGCGGCGCGGGATCCTGTTCCTGTCCACCCCGTTCGATGAGGAAAGCGCGGCGCTTTTGGCTGAGTTGGGCGTGCCGGCCTTTAAAATCGCCTCTGGAGAGGTGACGAACCTGCCGCTTGTCGAGCACATCGCGCGCAAAGGCAAGCCGGTCCTGCTCTCCACCGGCATGTCGACGCTGGATGAAGTCGCCGAGGCCGTCGAGGCCATCAGGCGGGCGGGGAACGACCGCTTGGCGCTGCTCCACTGCGTTTCGAATTATCCCGCGGATCCGCCCGACGCGAACCTCCGCGCGATGCGCACGCTCGCCGACGCGTTCGGCGTGCCGGTGGGGTACTCCGACCATACGCTGGGGATCGAGGTCGCGCTGGCCGCGGTCGCCCTCGGCGCCTGCGTGCTGGAAAAGCACCTGACGCTGGACACGGCGCTGCCCGGGCCGGACCACCGCGCCTCGCTCGCGCCGGAGCAGTTTGCGGCGCTGGTGGGCGGGGTGCGGGTCATCGAGTCGGCCTTTGGGAGCGGGCGCAAGGAGCCAGCGCCGAGCGAGCGCGCGGTGGCCGCGGTGGCGCGCCGCAGCCTGGTCGCCGCGCGGGACATCGAAGCGGGCATCACGGTGACGGAGGAGCTGATCGTCGCCAAGCGGCCGGGCACCGGCCTGGCGCCGTCGCTGCGCTCGGAGCTGGTCGGCAAGCGGGCCAAGGTGGATATCCCGGAGGATACGCTGTTGACGTGGGAGATGTTCGAGTGAGCCAACGGGGAGGTAGCGGATGCCGGACTTTTTGAAAGGGAACTACGAGCTGCCACACAGGAAACGCGGGCGCGCAGGCCGCAAGCCGA
This sequence comes from uncultured Planctomycetales bacterium, assembly GCA_964556925.1. Taxonomy (GTDB): domain Bacteria; phylum Omnitrophota; class Gorgyraeia; order Aquiviventales; family Aquiviventaceae; genus CAZKXY01. The sequence goes on from CAZKXY010000002.1 coordinate 1,347, forward strand.
AGGCCAGCCTGACGGATCAGTTTGAGAAGCAGGCGCTGGCCAAGCTCGGCGGCAGCCTCTGCTTCGTGACCAAGAAGGGGAACATGATCTGGTCCGGGGAGGGTGATGGAACCTCTGGCGCAGCAGCTCATTAAGCTGATGCCCGAGCTGACCGCGACGCGGTCGCTGGACAAGGCGGTGGCGAACGTGGCGCGGAATCAGCCGTATGTGCAACGGACCATCGCCGACTTGGCACCCCCGGCCGGCGAAGCCGTGCCGGGGTCAGCCATCGTGATCGCCGCCGGGCCAAGCCTGCACCGGACGCGCTCGATCGCCCGGATCCGTGAGAGCGGCTACGACGGGGATCTCATCGCGGTGGACGGCGCGCTGGGCCACTGCCTGCGCGAGGGGCTGGTGCCGGATTACGTGGTGACCCTGGATCCGCTCTCGGTGCGGATCTGCCGGTGGTTCGGGGATCCGGACCTGGCCTCCCGCGAGGACGATGATTACTTCCGCCGCCAGGAGATGGACCCGTATCTCGGCCGGGATGAAGCGCAGCGCAACCGCGAGCTCATCGGGCTGGTGAACCGGCACGGCCCCTCCATCAAGGCGGTCATCTGCACGAGCTCGACGCCTGAGGTGACGCGGCGGTGCCTGGAGTCGGGCATGGCGCTGTATTGGTGGAACCCGATGGTGGATGACGTCGACCGCCCGGACAGCGTCACGAAGCGGCTCTATCAGATGAACCGGGCCCCCTGCATGGCGAGCGGGGGCAATGTCGGCACCGCGGCCTGGATGGTCGCGAGCCAGCTGCTGCGCAAGCGCGAGGTCGCGGTGGTGGGGATGGATCTGGGCTACGCGCCCGGCACCCCCCTCGAGAAGACGCAATACTATCCCGAGCTGCGGGAGCTCTTCGGCGACCGGCTGCAGGAGGCGATCATCCCGGTCGAGAATCCTTACCTGCGGGAGACGTGGTTCGCCGATCCGGCGTACTACTGGTACCGGGAACTGTTCCTGCAGATGGCCGCGCAGGCGCGGTGCGTGACCGTGAATTGCACGGGGGGTGGGATCCTGTTCGGGCAGTCGGTGCGCTGGATGCCGCTGGGGGAGTTTCTCGCGAGCCGTTGTCCGGCGAGCGTGGCGTCGTGACCGATGGCGAAGGTGCTGTTCGTGAATCCGCTGATTCGGGAGGAGGACGACCCCAAGCACGTCCCCATCGGCCTGGCCCTGATGGCGGCCGTCGCCATGCGCCAGGGACACCGCGTGCAGGTCTACGACGCGAATGCCTGGCGGCTCGGGGATGAGGCGCTCATCGAGGCGCTGCGCGCGGACCGGTGGGATGCCGTCGCCACCGGCTCGATCACTACGGCGTACGGGTACATCAAGAAGATCGTGCAGTTCGCCAAAGCGCATGCGCCGCAGGCGGTCGTCATCCTCGGGGGCGGCGTCCTCACGAGCATGCCCATCGAGATCATGACCTTGCTGCCCCAGGTCGATGTCGGGGTGGTGGGGGAGGCGTTCGTGACGTTTCCGGAGCTGCTCGCCAAGGTGGACCAGGGGGATCACGACTGGTCCGTCATCCAGGGGGTCGCCTACCGCGACGCCGCGGGGCAGATCCAATTGACCGACATCCGGCCGCTCATCAGCATGCAGGAGATGGACCGGCTGCCCTATCCCGCCTGGGAGCTGTTCCCGCAGGACATCTACTGGAAGAACAGCAAGCTGCTCTACAGCGAGGAGAACTTCACGGCCAAGCGCCGGCTCGACATCAACACGAGCTACGGCTGCTCGCTGATCTGCCGCTTCTGCTACCACCTGGGCATCGCGGGGGACCTCAGCTACACGAAGAACGAGCATGGCCAGACCGATGTGGAGTTCACCTACAAGCGCGACATCCGCTGGCACAGCGCACGCTACGTCGTGGACATGGTGAAGTACGCCCGGGACCGGTTCGGCATCGACTTCGTGCTCTTCCTGGACGAAAACCTCATGACGATGAATTCGTACAGCCACTGGAAGTGGCTGCCGGAGATCGCCGACCTGTGGATCAAGGAAGGGCTCCAGCCCATCTGCCGCCGGCAGAAGCGCCCGCACGACGCCAGGTGCAAAGGCATCCACTGGGGCGGAACCAGCCACGCCACGCTGGTGCGCCAGGACCTCCTGGGCCTGCTCTATGAGTCGGGCTGCAGCCAGCTCTGCTACGGCTACGAGTCGTTTTCCGACCGGATCCTGAAAAACCTCGGCAAGGGCACGACCGCCGCGCTCAATGAGCGCTCGCTGAAGTGGACGATCGACGCCGGGATCCGCCCCATCCCGAACCAGATCATCGGGTTCCCGGATGAGTTCTTCGACAGCATCCGGGACAGCGTCGCCGCGTGGGAGCGGATGGGGATCAACGTCGTGCCGTTCTTCGCCACGCCGTACCCCGGCTCCGAGTGGTACTACACCTACAAGGACCGGATCCTCGAGCAGTACCAGGGGGATCTGGAGGCGTTTCTCCTCGACCTCGGTGACGCGACCAAGATCACCGCGGTCATCAGCGAGAACTTCAATGCGGTGGAGCTGCTCGGGCTGCGCGAGCTCATGGTGCACCGCGATCTCAAGCGGATCAACGAGTATGAACAGCAATGGCGCACGCGGCACGGGGAGCCGTTCATCCCGGATTTCCGGCGGTTCCCCCGGGTGCCGGCGAAGCAGCTCCGGGTGCTGCAGGAGCAGACGGCCACGCCGCCGGCTGCCGTTGCGGTGACAGGATGAAGCTGGATCATCTCGGGGTGGCGGTCGAACGGCTGGAGGCCAGCCTGGCGTACTACCGGGAAGACCTGGGCTATTCCTGGGATGGCATCATTCTGGTCGATCCGCTCCAGCAGGCACGAGCGGCGTTTGTCCGCCCGCCTGAGGGGGGGATCCGGTTTGAGCTGCTGGAGCCGATCGGTCCGGATTCTCCGCTGGCCGGCTGGCTGAAGCGCCGGACGAGATTCTTCCATGTGTGCTATCTGGTGGACAATCTCCCCCAGGCGCTCGAGCGGTTCGTGGCGCAGGGCAGCCGCGTCGTGTCCGAGCCGAAGCCGGCCGTGGCGTTTCAGGGGCGTTGCGTCGCGTTTGTGTTTACCAGGGACCGGGAACTCATCGAGCTGGCCGAAGCGGCTACCGCGCCAGCCGTGTCGCAGGAGGCGGTGCATGGACGAGGTTGAACAGCGGGTTCAGCCGGGGCTGGAACAGCGGCTGCAGGCGGTCTTTCAGTCCGTGTTCCATTTGAGCGGGGCGCCGCTACAGGATGACTGGGGGCCCGGCACGCTGGAGGGCTGGGACTCGATGGGGCACCTCACCTTGCTGGCCGCCCTGGAGCAGGAGTTCAAGATCAAGTTGGAGATGGACGACCTCATCGCGATGGACAGCGTCAAGGCGATCAAGGAACTGCTGGTCAAGAAAGAGGTCTGAAGTTGTTGATCACCGATTGGATCTGCAGCGCCCGTGCGCGCCAGCCGTCCGCGCCGGCCATCATCGATGGCGAGCGCTGTTTCACCTATGAGGCGTGCGCCCGTGAGATCGCGAAGCTGGCCTGGGCGCTGAAGGGCCGCGTGCCGGCCGGGGCACGGGTGGGGCTCCTGATGGGCAATTGCGCCGAGCTGCTCTTCGCCCAGTATGCGGTGGTCAGCCTCGGCGCCATCGCCGTGCCGATCAACGTCGCCCTCCATGCGCAGAGGGTGGAGGAGATCCTGCGTGATGCCGGGGTCAGCGTGGTGCTCGCGCAGGATCGGGCGCTGCGCCGGTATCAGGCGGTGCTGGAAGCGTGCCCGGACATTGCGTTGGTGGTGCAGGACGGGCGGGAGGCGGCGCTCGGCAAGGAGACGGCGTTGTGGGACACCCTGGAGGAACGCGCCGACTTCGAGCCGCGCAGGGATGTCAGCGAGCAGGCGACGGCGCTCATCCTGTACACCACCGGCACGACCGGCCGGCAAAAGGGGGTGGAGTTGACCCACGCCAACTTGATGGCGGCAACCCGCAACATCAACGAGGTGATGGGCCTCACGGAAGGCGAGCGGGAGGTCGTCTCGCTGCCGTTGACGCATTCGTTTGGCCTGGGACGGACGCGGTGCCTCTTGGAGACGCGAAGCACGGTGATCATCGAGTCCGGGTTGGACCGGCCGGACAAGGTGCTCTCGAGCTGCCTGCGCCATCAGGCGACCGGGCTGGCGTCGGTGCCGGCGGGGTTTGCCATCTTTCTGTCGCGGTATGCTGACCTGCTGAACCAATGCGCTGGCTTCTTGCGGTACGTGGAGATCGGCAGCGCCCCCATGCCGCTGGCGCACAAGCGGGCCTTGATGGAGGCGCTGCCGCGCACCCGGCTGTTCATGCACTACGGGCTGACTGAAGCCTCCCGGTCGGCGTTCATCGAATTCCATGCCGAGCCGGACCGGCTGGAGTCGGTAGGCAAGCCAGCGGTCAACGTGTCTATCAAGGTGGCGGATGACCAAGGACGCGCCGTGCCGCCTGGCCAGGTCGGGACGATCTGGATCGCCAGCGACACGGTCATGAAGGGGTACTGGAACCGGCCGGAGGACACGGCGCGCGCGCTGGTGGACAGCTGGCTGATGACCGGCGACCTCGGATCGCTGGATGAGCAGGGCTATCTGACGCTCTGGGGCAGGACCCAGGACCTCATCAATGTGGGCGGGTACAAGGTACTCGCACGCGAGGTCGAAGACGTGCTGACGGGCCACCCGCGCGTGGAGGAATCCGCGGTGGTGGGGGTGCGGGATCCCTTGGAGATTTCGGGCGAGGTCGTGAAAGCGTTTGTCGTCCGGAAGGACGACGGGGTGTCGGCGGAGGAGCTGAAGCGCCATTGCCTCAAGCATCTGGAGCCGTGGAAGGTGCCCGCCATCGTGAGCTTCGTGCCCCGGCTACCGAAGACCGGCTCAGGCAAGGTCCAGAAGCAGCTGCTGGCCGACGCACTCGATGCCATGGCGAGGGCGGCATGATCGGCGCAGCCCTCGAACGCGAGCGGCTGCCGGCCGCTGGACTGGATGCCATCCGGTGGCTGGTGCCGCGCCTGGTCCTGCCTCGACATGTCTGTTTTCGAGCCGGGTCGTTATCGATGCTGAAGCAGCTTGGCGCCCGCCGCGCGTTCGTGATCACTGGCCCTTCCTCGGCCAGGGCCTCTGGCGCCCTGGACAAGGTGCTCGGCCATGTGGTGAGCGGCGGGGGCGAGGCGGTCTGTTATGACCGGATCGCCGGGGAGCCGACGTGGTCCAGGATTCGCGAAGGGGTGGAGGCCATGCGGGCGGCTGGACCGGACTGGATCATCGGGATCGGCGGGGGCTCGGTGCTGGATGCGGCCAAGCTCATGTATGCGTGGTACGAGCACCCTGCGCTGGAGCCGGCGGCCTGCGCGCGGCCCTTCAGCATCCCGCCGCTGCCGCGCCGCAGCCGGCTGGGGCTGATCCCGACCACCGCCGGCACGGGGTCCGAGGTGAGCTGCTCGGCCATCGTCCAGAATAGCGAGCGGCGGATCAAAGAGATCATCGTGTCGCACGAGCTGTTGCCGGATGTCGCGCTCCTGGACCCCTTGCTGACCGTCAGCCTGCCGGCGCCCATGACGGCCGCGACCGGGATGGATGCGTTGACGCACGCCATCGAAGCCTTCGTGTCCCTGGCGCACAACCCGTTCACGGATGCGTGCGCCGCGGCGGCGGTGCGCCTCATCCTGTGCCACTTGCCGCCGGCCGTCCAGGATGGCAGCCGCCTGGAGGCGCGCGATGGCATGCTCCACGCCGCCTGCCTGGCCGGCATCGCCCAGAGCAATGTGTCTGTCGGGCTCGTCCATGCGATCGCGCACAAGCTGGGGGCGATGGCGATGAGCCCGCTCCCGCACGGGGTGCTCAACAGCCTGATGCTGCTTCCGGTGATGCGGTTCAACGCCCAGGCGCAGCCCGGGCGGTACGAGGCGCTGGCCGTCGCATCCGGCTTCAGCGGATTCGAAGCGCTGGTGTCCGCGATCGAGCGCCTCCAGCAGGGGGCGCGGATGCCCCGGCGCCTGAGCGCGGCCGCGCCGGCAGAGGAGCTGCTGGGACGCATGGACGAGCTCTGCCGGGACATCCTGGCGGATCCGTGCGCGCGGACCAACCCGCGGTGCGCTTCGGCGGAGGACATCGCGCGGCTGCTCGAAGCCGCGCTGGCGGAGTGATGGACTCGATCGAGGCCTTGTTGAGGCAGCCGCCGTTTGCGGCCGGTCCGGAGGAGAAAACGGCGCTGTTGGTGCCCGCGGTCCAGGCGGCGCTGCAACGTCATTACGAGCATTGCGCCGCCTTCAGGACCGTGTGCGACACGCGCAGGTTCGCGCCTGCGCGCGGTGTCTCTGATCTTGCCGCGATCCCGTATCTGCCGGCGCAGTTCTTCAAGCAGATGGCGCTCAGCACGAACGACGGGGGCGGGCCGACCGTGACGCTGCGGTCCAGTGCGACGACCTCCGGGGTCCCGAGCCAGATCGTCGTGGACGCCGTGACGGCCAGGCGGCACAAGCTCGCCGTGGTGTCGGTCCTCAAGAGTTACCTGGGGCCGGAGCGCCTGCCGTTCGTGGTGTTTGACGCCGACCCGTCGTTGCAGGGGCTGGCGCCCTCATCGCTTACCGCGCGGGGGGCGGCGATCCGAGGGTTCCTCCTGGCCGCCAACGCGGTGGACTATGTGATGGTCGAAGAGGGGGAGGGCGGCCTCCGGCTGGACACAGAGCGGCTCGGGCGGACCCTGGCCCAATTCGGAGACGGCGAGCGGATGTGTCTCTTTGGCTTCACCGCACCCCTGTACCAGGCCATGCGCCAGGTCCTGGAAGGGAGCATGCGGTACTGGCTGCCGCAGGCGACGGTGCTGCATATCGGCGGCTGGAAGAAGCTGCAGCAGCAGGCCGTGACGAAATCCGCGTTCGCCGCGCTCATGGGCGAGACGGTTGGCGTGCCGCCCGACCGGGTGATCGACGTGTACGGATTCACCGAGCAGATCGGCATGATCTACCCGGACTGCGAGCAGGGGGTCAAGCATGCCCCGGTGTTCGCCGAGGTCATCGTGCGCGATCCGCGCACGCTCCAGCTGGCGGACGACGGCCAGGAGGGGCTGCTGCAGTTCATCTTCCCCGTCCCGCACAGCTACCCCGGGGTGTCGGTCATCACGGATGACGTGGGCCGGATTGTTGGGAGAGACCGGTGCGGCTGCGGGCGCCGCGGCACCGCCTTTGTCGTCTTGGGACGCGCGCCGGCGGCCGAGCCGCGCGGGTGCGGAGACCTGGCCCCGGCGCCTGCGGCGCTCGGGCCGCGTGACGCCATGGCGAGGCATGCCTTGTCGCAGGCCACGACTGAGCGCGAGCTCGCGCTCGACGAGCTGATCCAGGAGCTGCGCCGACACGCCGACGCGGTCCATGCGCTGGAGAGCGACCAGATCCTCGGCCTGCTCGGCGAGCTGCGCCGCGTCCTGGCTGACCCCGCCCACCCGCTGCACCAGCAGCTGCGGCCGCTCGGGCTGCCGTTCCTCTTGCGCTGGCTCGCGCCTGAGCGGCTTGCAGCCCAGTTGGATCTCGCGATGCACGGCACGCGCCGCTATCTGGATGCCTTTTTGCCGTCCGGGGACCGGCTGCTCCATGCGCAGCCGCGCGGGCTCGTGGTGCACTGGATCGCCGGGAATGTGCCGCTCCTAGGCGTGTTCTCGCTCGTGCAGGCCTGGCTGACGAAAAACGTCAGCCTGATCAAGGTGCCGGCCGACTGGCCGGGCGTGATCCCCGCGCTGCTGGATACACTCTCGCAGGTGACGTATCTCGCGGCGGACGGCCGGGCGACCTCCGGGGTGGCGCTCGCGCGCGGCGCGGCGGCACTGTATGTCGATCGCGATGACCGCGCCGCCCAGGAAACACTCTCTCTGGCGGCGGATGCGCGGGTGGCGTGGGGCGGCCGCGAGGCCATTGAAGCGATCCAGGCGCTGCCGAAGGTGCCCGGCGTGGAAGACATCCTGTTCGGGCCCAAGTACTCGTACATGGTGATCGGCAGGGAACGTCTGGCGGCAGGGGCCGGGGTGCTCGACCTGGCCACGCGCGCCGCGTTCGACGTCTGCCTCTTCGACCAGCAGGGGTGCAACTCGCCGCACACCATCTTCGTCGAGCGGGGCGGGGCGGTGAGCCCCCGCGAGTTCGCCGCCAGGCTGGCCGAGGCCATGGAGCGGGTGTGCGCCACGATTCCGAAGGCTCCGCCCAGTCCGCAGGACGTCTCACGCCTGCTCACGCTGCGGGCGACGTATGACGTGCGCGGCCTCGCGCATTACTCCCCGGGGCCGGAGTGGACGGTGCTGTATGGGGAGGATGACGAGGGGTTGGCCGAGGCGTGCGGCGGCCGCGTGGCGTTCGTCCGGCCGATCGCGGACGCGATGGATGCGGCCGAGCTGGCCAGCCGGCGCACCCAATCGATCGGCGTGGCGTTGGACCACAGCCGCCGGATCGCGTTTGCCGAGCGGGCCACGTGGGGCGGGGCCGAACGCTGTCCCCCCGTCGGCGAGATGAGCCATTACGAATCGCCTTGGGACGGGGTCTTCATGATGGACCGGCTCGTGCGGTGGGTGACGACCTATGCGTAATCAGTTCCGGTGCCAGGCACCTCGCCTCCGGCGAGGAGCCAGGCACCGGCGCGAGATTGTGATCGTCGGGGCGGGCGGATTGGGCAAGGAAATCCTCCAGTACGCGAAGGATTTCTGCGCGGCGACCAGCGGCTACCGCGTGAAGGGCTTTGTCGATCGCGACCCGCTGCGGCAGGGGACCGATCACTGCGGCTATCCGGTCGTCGGGGCTGACGACGGGTGCGCGATCGGGGCGCACGACGTGTATCTCCTCGCGCTCGGGACGCCGGAGGGAAGGAAACAGGCGGTGGAGGCGTTGCAGGCGCGGGGCGCGGCCTTTTTGACGCTGGTGCACCCGTTGGCCTCTGTGGCGCCGTCGGCCGAGGTGAGAACCGGCTCCGTGATCTGCCCCTTTGCCTACGTGGGTCCCGATGCCGTCGTGGAGGAATACGTGCTCGTGAACCTCTATGCCAGCTGCGGCCATGACGTTCGGATCGGCAGGTATGCCGTCCTCGGCCCCTACGTCTGCACGAACGGCCACGCCGCCATCGAGGAGGAGGTGTTCCTGGCCACCCATGCCACGGTCACCGTGGGCAAGCGCGTCGGCCGCGGGTCCAAAGTGTCGGCCGGGGCCGTGGTCACGCAGGATGTGCCGCCCCATGTGCTCGCCGCAGGCAACCCGGTGAGGTGGCGGGAGTTGGAAGCGATGCAAGCGGTGTGGAAGCAGGACCGATGAGTCAGGTGGTGCCATGAGGACGATTGGCGTTGTGACCGTCGGGCGCTCAGACTACGGCAACTACGTGCCGCTGTTGCGAGCGATACAGCGGGATGCCGCGCTGCGCCTTCAGCTCATCGTGGGCGGCATGCACCTGTCAGCCGCGTTCGGCTTGACGGTCGAGGCGATCCGGGCCGATGGCTTTGACATCGCCGACCGCGTCGAGATGCTCCTGTCGTCAGACGCCCCCGAAGGGATCGCCACGTCGATGGGGGTCGGCGTGATGGGGTTCGCGCAGGCCTACGCGCGTCACCGGCCGGACGTGCTGGTCGTGCTGGGTGATCGCTTCGAGATGTATGCGGCCGCGTCCGCCGCGGTCCCGTTTCGGATGCCGATCGCCCACATCGCCGGCGGCGAGCTGACGGAAGGCGCCATCGACAACAGCTTCCGGCACGCGATCACGAAACTCAGCCACCTGCACTTCGTGACGACCGCCACCTACGCCGCGCGCGTCATCCAAATGGGGGAGGAGCCGTGGCGGGTGACGGTGTCCGGCGCGCTCGGGTTGGATCATCTGCAGGCCTTCGTCGCCTCCGGCCGCCCGGCGCTGGAGGCCCTGGTGGGCCTCCGCCTCGATCCTCCTCCCCTGGTGGTGACCTACCATCCGGTGACGTTGGAGTACGACCGCGCCGGGGTCCAGATCGACGCGCTGCTGAACGCGCTGCAGCCGCTCGACCGGCCGCTCATCTTCACCCTCCCGAACGCGGATACCAATGGGCGCGTGATCCGTCAACGCATCGAGGCGTTCGTGGCGCGCCGGCCCTCCGCCGTCCTGGTCCCGAATCTTGGCACGCAGGCGTATTTCAGCCTGATGGCGCACGCCGCCGCGATGGTGGGCAATTCGTCCAGCGGCCTTGTCGAGGCGCCATCCTTCGGCCTGCCGGTCGTGGACATCGGCACGCGACAGGCGGGCCGCCTGCGGGCCGCGAACGTCATTCCCTGCGGGTACGGGGCCGACGAGATCCGCCAGGCCCTCGCGCGCGCCCTCTCGCCGGAGTTCCGAGCGGGGTTGCAGGGCCTGCGCAATCCCTACGGCGAGGGTCGCGCGTCCGAGCGCATCCTCGAGGCGCTCACAGGGGTGGCGATCGACGACCGCCTGCTCGTGAAGGCCTTCCACCAGGTCGGCGCTCGGCAGGCGCCCCAGGAGCTCTCGGCATGGACACGGATTTAACCAACTTCTGCGTGGCCCCGGGCACCCCGCTGAGGCGGGTGGTGGCCCAGATGGATGGCAACCGGCTGGGGATTGCGCTCGTGATTGATGGCGAGCGTCGGCTGGTCGGGACGGTCACGGACGGGGATGTCCGCCGCGCCGTGCTGGCGAACATCGGGTTCGACCAGCCGGTCACCGAAGTCCTGCGCCGCAAAGCCGGCACCAAGTTTGCGATGCCGGTCACGGCGCCGGCCGGGGCCGACCCGAGCACCTATCTCAGCGTGCTCAAGGAGCACCGGCTGCTGTATCTGCCCCTGATTGATGGGGACGGCCGCGTGGCCGGGCTGGTGACGCTGGCGGAGTTCGTCCCGGCTGAGCCGCTGACGATCCAGGCCGTGGTGATGGCGGGCGGGAAGGGCCGCCGGCTCCATCCGCTGACGCAGCAGCTGCCCAAGCCGATGCTGCTGGTCGGCGGACAGCCCGTGCTCGAGATCATCATCAAGCAGCTGCGGGACGCCGGCATCAGGCAGGTGACGGTGACGACCCATCACCACCCGGACCGGATCGCGGAACATTTCGGGGATGGGAGCGGCCTGGGGGTGGCGCTCTCCTATCTAGAGGAAGAGCGCCCGCTGGGCACGGTCGGCGGCCTGGGGCTGCTGGGCGCCCCGAACGACACCACGCTGGTGATCAACGGCGACATCCTGACCCAGGTCGATTTCCGCGCGATGCTGGACTACCACCGGGAGCACCAGGCGGACCTCACGGTGGCGGTGCGCCAGTACGACCTGAAAGTCCCCTACGGCGTGGTCGAATGCGCCGGCGAGCGGGTCCGCCGGATCAGCGAAAAACCGGCGTTCCTGGTGTTTGTCAACGCCGGGATGTACCTCCTGGAACCGCTGGTCTACGGCTATATCCCGAAGGGGGAGCGGTTGGACATGACCGACCTGATCCAGCGGGTGATTGATGACGGCCGGACGGTGGTCAGCTTCCCGGTGCGGGAGTACTGGCTGGATATCGGGCAGCGCGACGAATACGAACAGGCCCAAGCGGAAGTGAAACAGTGGGGCGCTCCATGAGGTGGGCCGGCGCGCGGGTGCTCGTGACCGGGGCGGGAGGGTTCATCGGCAGCCATCTCGCCGAGCGGTTGGTGGAGCTCGGGGCGACGGTGCGGGCGCTGGTCCGCTACCGGTCCCAGGGCTCCTGGGGATGGCTCGACCACAGCCCGCTGAAGCAGGAGCTCGAGGTCGTGGCGGGCGACATCACCGACCGCGATGCGGTCGCCCACGCGATGCAGGAGGTCCAGGTCGTGTTCCACCTGGCCGCCTTCATCGCCATCCCGTACTCGTATCAGGCCCCGGAGTCGTTCCTGCGGGCGAACGCGGGAGGCACCCTCACCGCGCTGCAGGCGGCGCGCGCGCAGGGCGTGGCGCGGTTCATCCACACCTCGACGAGCGAAGTCTACGGGACCGCCCGGTCCGTGCCGATCAACGAGCAGCATCCGTTGCAGGCCCAGTCGCCGTACGCGGCCAGCAAGGTCGCCGCCGACAAGCTGGTGGAATCCTTCGGATGCGCATTTGGCTTGCCGGTGGTGACGGTGCGGCCCTTCAACACCTTCGGCCCCCGGCAGTCGGCGCGGGCGATCGTGCCCACGATTATCACCCAGTGCTTGACGGACACGACGGTGCGGCTGGGCAACCTCGCGCCCACGCGGGATCTGACCTATGTGAGCGATACCGTGGAGGGCTTCGTGCGGGCGGGCGCCTCGCCCCACGCGGTCGGCCGCACGATCAACCTGGGGTCGGGGCGCGAGATCGCCATCGGCGAGCTGGCGCGGCGGATCGCTGAGCTGGCCGAGCAGCGCGTGCAGATCGCGCAGGAGCAGCAGCGCATGCGGCCGCAGGACAGCGAAGTGGAGCGTCTCCTCTCGGATAACCGCCTGGCGAAGGAGCTGCTCGGCTGGCAGCCCGCGGTGTCGCTGGATGAGGGGCTGCGACTGACGATCGAGTGGATGCGGGAACACCTTGATGGCTACCGTCCAGGCGCCTACGTCCTTTGACGCGCCCGCCCCACCGCGGCGCATTCCGCTCAGCGAGCCGAGGCTCGCCGGCAACGAGTGGACGTATCTGAAGGCGTGCCTGGACAGCGGCTGGATCTCGTCGGTCGGGCCGTTCGTCAGCCGGTTTGAGCAGGCCTTTGCGGCCAACGTCGGGGCCGCGCACGCCGTGGCGGTGGTGAACGGCACCGCAGGGCTGCATCTGGCGCTGCGCGCCGCCGGGGTCGGGCCCGGTGATGAAGTGCTGGTGCCGACCCTCACGTTCATCGCGCCGGTGAACGCGATCCGCTATTGCGGGGCGCATCCGGTGTTCATCGACGCCGATCCGCAGACCTGGCAGATGGACGCCGCCGGCGTGCGGCGGTTCCTGGAGCATCAGTGCGAGCGGCGAGGCGGCGCCTGCGTCAACACCCGGACCGGCCGCCGCGTGCGCGCCATCCTGCCGGTGCACCTCCTCGGCTCGGCGTGCGCGATGGACGAGATCATGGAGCTAGGCCGTCGCTATGGCCTGATGGTGGTGGAGGATGCGTGCGAGGCGATCGGCGTGCGCTCTCGCGGCCGCCATGTGGGGACGGTGGGGGACCTGGGCGTCTTCAGTTTTAACGGCAACAAGACCCTGACCTGCGGAGGGGGCGGCATGGTGGTGGCGGCCGATGCGCGGCAGGCCGACTATGTCCGCTATGTCTCGGCCCAGGCGCGGGATGATCAACGGGAATATCACCACCGCGACGTCGGCTACAACTACCGACTCACGAACCTGCATGCGGCGATTGGATTGGCGCAACTCGAGCAGATGGATCAGTTGCTGGATCGCAAACGCCGCATCGCCGCCGCCTACGAGCGCGCGTTGCGCGGCATCGACGGCATCACGCTGATGCCCACACCGCCGCAGACCGACCCGGGGTTTTGGCTGTACACCGTCCTGTTGACGCCAGGCACCACGGTGGGCCAACGGAACGCGGTGCTTGATCGACTGGCTGCCGAGGGGTTGGAGGCGCGGCCGCTGTGGCAGCCGATCCACACGCTGCCGCCCTATCGGGGCTGCCAGGCGTTCGACGTGCAGGTGGCGCCCGACTTGTACGCGCGCGCCGTGAGCCTGCCCAGCAGCGCGGGGATGACGGAGGACGAGCTGCAGCGATGCGTCGCTGTGGCGAACGCCGTGCTACGACTATCAGGGACGGACGATCGCCGTGGAGAATCGGGGAGCACATAGGGGGGAACCCATGGAGGAGCAGGGGGAAGTGAAGGGCTCGTGTGGATGCGGCTCCTGCGGCTGCGGCTCTCACGACGCCGACCAGGAGGGGGGGCACGTCACGCCGGTGCGGGTGCAGCTGCAGACAACGGCTGAAGATGGCCCGAGCAAGTTGACGCGCGTCCTGTTGATCGATATTGAACGGGATGCGCCCAATGGGGGGTGGGGGCAGCTTGATGCGAGTTGGCGGAGCCACCCGACTGGGCTCCTGTACCTGGTGTCCTTCGTCCGACAGCGGTTCCCCGATATGGAGTTCAAGGTGTTTCATACCTCAACCGTTGACAATCCCCGTGAGACCGTCAAGGCCATGATCGGGGAGTTTGCCCCTGAGCTGATCGGCCTGCGGTCGTTGTCCAGTGCCCGGGATGCGTTCATCGCCATGGCGCAATTCCTTCGCACCGTCGCCCCAGGGGTTCCCCTGATCGGCGGCGGGCCGTATCCCAACGCCTCCCCGGAGGAGTTGGTCGAGCCGCAGCTCCTCGATCTCGCCGTCATGGGGGAGGGGGAGGAAACCTTTCTTGAAATCGTCCAAGCCCTGCGCACCACCGGTCGGCTCCCCTTGGACGTCCTGGGGACGGCCGTCCTCAAGGCCGGGCAGTTTCACGTCAATCCCCCCCGCCCCTTGATGAAGGATTTGAACGTGGTGCCGTTTCCCGACTACGATCTGATTGATCTGCACGCGTACAGCAATATGGCCAACCAGGCCTTCCAAGACCTCTCCAAGAGCGCCGTGATCTGCGGCTCGCGGGGATGTCCGTACTCCTGCTTCTACTGCCATCAACTCTTCGGGAAGCAGATTCGCCGCCGCACCCCGGAGAACATCGTGGGGGAGCTGCAGTATCACGTCAATCGCGGGATCAGGAACTTCATGTTTGTCGATGACATTTTCAACGTCCCCAAGGACAAATGTAAGGACATCCTGCGGTTGGTAATCAAGGAGGTCCCGGGGATTCGACTCAACTTCCCCCAGGGCTTGCGGGCGGATCAGATGGACGAGGAGGTGCTGGACCTGTTTCAGGAGGCGGGGACGGTGCTCATGGCGCTGGCGGTGGAATCCTCCAGTGCGCGCTTGCAGAGACTGATGGGGAAGAATCTCCAGATCGAACGCGCCCGGCGTTCGATTGAGTACGCGTCCACCCGCTTTGTGGTGACCTGCTTCTTTATCGTGGGGTTCCCGACCGAGACCTACGAGGAAGCGATGGGCACCATTCAGTTCGCCAAGGACCTCGAATACGTCTCGCAGCCGGTCCTCTCCGTCCTGCGGGTGTATCCGGGGACGTTCCTGTACGACCTGTTGAAACCCACCAAAGAAGAGACCCAGCGGCTGCTCGAACAGCAAGCGCAACCCTATACGCCCACCCTCTTTCGGGAGACCCCGTTTTATGGGGATGTTTTTCCGCCGGAGAAGGTGCCGCTGCGGGGGACCGACATTCGGAAGATTCGCTGGGAGTGGATGATGCGGATCGTGAGAAACCCGCAGCGAATGGCCAAGAGCCATGCGATGCTCAAGCAGCATTTTACCTACGAGGAGATCATTGAGTTCTATCGGAACTTCTACGACAAGCGCACGTTTGGACACGACGATTACATGGCCATCGAGAACGTCCAGAAGCAGGTCGAACAAGGTGAAGCGAGCAAGAATGGCGAAGCGAGCAAGAACCGTGAGAATATCGACCCCCTCTTCGCCGAGGCAGAGTCATCCGGCGCCCGGTGGACCACGACGGGGTGGCGGGTGGTCAAGGAGTGACGTGGCGCGCGAGGGAACCAGCGATCGGGGATGAACGTCTTTGTCGAGTGCTTGACGCTGCGGACCTGGGTGCAGGGCATCCTGCCGTCTCTCATACGGCAGGGCCCCCGTGCGGCCGCGCGGTGGTATGTGGTGGACGCCTCGCGGCTCGGCCTGGCGGCCGCCCGCCTGACCGGGCGGCTCCTGGGGGTGTCGCTTGAGCCGTTGGCGTTTCGCATGGAGGAGATCCGCGACGCGCACGGCCGCTCGGTCTGGTTGCGGATGCTGTATCAGGATCTGCTTGAGGTGCACGCCGAGGTCATGCGCGAGCCGGCGTTTCACGCGGTCGGGGCGCGCGCCGCGAGGTACCTGGCGAAGGTCGTGGGGGCGTCGACGGCCAACATGACGCAACGGCAGACGCTGTGGCGGGCGCTGCTCGTGATCCAGGTCTGCGCCTGGAAGGTCAGGCGCGAGGCCGGCGGAGGCGGCCAGGCGGTCTGTTTTCTGGAGCGGCGGCCATGGGATGCGGCGGTCGCCCGGTACGCGTCAGCGCACGGCATCACGTGCGTGCCGATCCCTCCCACGCCTCCGCTGCGGAGCCGGTTGACCGCGCTGGTGTCCCCGGAGCTCCGCCGCGGCCTTGGCGATCTTCGGGGCCTCTGGCAGGAGGCCAGGCGACGTCGCCGGCCTGGCGCCTCCCGCCCGCCGCCGCCCGCCCGGGCGTCTCAGGCCGCGCCGGGAGGCGCGCGCATCGCCGTGGACTACTGGGGGCACTTGAACCTCGCCGATCCGTCCCGGCACTCCAACCTCTTTTTCTGGCAGCAGTCGTCGCTGCCGGCCGACCGGCTCGTCGTGACCTTCGATCTGCCGCAAGCCCCGCTGGACGACGCGAAGTGGGCTGAGCTGGCCCGGCACGGGATGTCGGCTATTGCCCTGAGGCCGGAGGCAACCACCCTGCCGTGGGCCTCGGCGTGCGTGCCCCCGCGCCGGCCTGGCGCCGGGCGAGCGAGGACGCCGGAGCGGATCGCGTTCCCCGCCGCTGAAGGCCGGTGGCTGGCGCGCCATCTCCACGCCTACCGGCAGGAGCGGGCCTTCTGGGCCGAGTTCGCCGCCTCGCAGCGCATCAAGATCTACGTGTCATGGTTCAGGATCACCGAACGGTTCTGCGCGATCGCTGACGCCTTGCACGACCGGGGCGGGATCTCCGCGATCTACCAGCGGTCAGTGGAAATGCACCCCTCGCCGCAACTGCGCACGGCGGCGGACGTCATGTTTGGCTGCTCCGCCATGAGCGCTGACGTCGAACGGCGGGCCGGCTCGACCATCCCCTATTTCGTGGTGACGGGCTATCTCGGGGACCATCGCGCCGCCTTGTGGCGCACGCGCGCGCAGGAGATCCGCCAGCGCCTGCACGGGCAGGGGGCGAGACGGCTCCTGGCCTTCTGCGACGAGAACTCATCCGACGACGACCGATGGGTTCCGGGCCATGCGCTGCCGCGTGAAGCGTATGCGTTTTTGCTCGAGCGCCTGCTCCAGGAGCCATGGCTTGGCCTGCTCCTCAAGCCGAAGACCCCGCAGACGCTGCGCCGGCGGCTGGGCCCGGTGGCCGCGTTGCTGGCGCGCGCGGAAGCCACGGGCCGCTGCGTGGTGTTCGAGGACGGCCGGATCCAGGGCTCCACCCCGCCGGTGGCGGCGGCGCTGGCCGCTGATGTGATGGTCCACGGCCATCTCTATGGCGCGACCGCCGGGGTGGAATCCGCGCTCGCCGGGGTGCCGACGCTGCTGATGGATCGCGAAGGGTGGCCGGTCAGCCCGTTGTACCGTCTCGGACTCGGGCGGGTGGTCTTCACGGACTGGCCGGCGCTGTGGGAGGCGTGCTGCGAGCATTGGCGCCGCCCCGGCGGCGTGCCGGGGTTCGGGGCGTGGGCATCGATCGTGGACGAGCTCGACCCGTTTCGGGATGGGCGCGCGGCCGAGCGGATGGGCACGTACCTCCAGTGGCTCCTGGAGGGGTTCGACGCCGGCTGGGACCGGCAGACGGTCCTGGCCGCTGCCGCCGAGCGCTACGCGGCTCAGTGGGGACAGCAGACCGTGATGTCCATCAACACGCCGCCGCGAGCCGCGATGGCCGCCTCATCCCGGATCGCGGGTGACGTCCCAGTGGAGCAGATGGCCTCATCATGACGGTCGTGACCCTTGAGCGATTGGGGCAGGCGCTGCACGAGATCCGGCAGCGGTGTCCTGATCTGCCGCTGTTGGCGATCCGCTGGATGCACATCAAGCATCCGCTGCATGAGACGCAAGAGCGGCTCTTGCAGCGCGAGGGACACGCGGCGTGGCAGGTCGCGGCCTGGCGGGGTCGTCTGACGCGTGTCCGCCGGCTGGGGCAGTGCGTGGTGTACGCGTGCCTCGTGAGCGTCCGGCTCGCGCGGATGCGTTGGCTGGTGCGGCGGCAGATGGCCATGCTGGCACGCCGGCC
Organism: uncultured Planctomycetales bacterium; assembly: GCA_964556925.1. Classification (GTDB taxonomy): domain Bacteria; phylum Omnitrophota; class Gorgyraeia; order Aquiviventales; family Aquiviventaceae; genus CAZKXY01. Next base: position 19,353 of record CAZKXY010000002.1, read on the forward strand.
GTTTGATGTCCTGGCCAGGACGTGGTGCTTCGGCACCGAGCGGCCGCACGATGATCGGGACTTCTACTATGGCGACCTCCAGCAGCGGCTGGCGCAGCGGAACGTCCAGATGCTGCTGCTGTGCGGCGATGTCTCTGGGAAGGTTCGGGGCGGGTTTGCCAGGGGCCAGGTGGCCGTGTCGCCACTCGCCCGGATGCCGGACCTGTGCCTTGTGCATCCGCTGGCCCCATTCCACATGATGGCCAAGCAGCTGCTGACGTGCTGGAGGCTGTGGCGGCTCCGGCGGAAGGAAGCGGATCCGTTGATCCGGGCGATCCTCGCGTTCGCCGGCCGCGATTGCCTCGCCCCGGACACGGCGCTGACAGGCCTGTTGTTCTGGGTCGGGAGGGCCGCCGCCCGCACCTGGGGCCCCAAGGCGGTCGTGACGTTCTATGAAGGCCAGGCGTATGAGTCCTGTCTCTGGCGGGGCGTCAAAGCGGCGCAGGCGTCCTGCCAGACGGTGGGGTATCAGCATACCGTCCTGCTGCGCCACAACCTCGCGCTGCTGGGCGCCGAGGATCGTCGAGCCGTCGTCGCGCAGCCTGACGTCGTGCTCTGTCTCGGGCCGGAAACCCAGGCCATGCTCCGGCCCAGCCATCCGCGCGCGAAGCTCGTGGTGTTCGGGACGTTCCGGCAGCTGCCGGACGCAGCGCAACGCCATGCGCCCCGCCCGCAGGTCCGGGTGGCGCTCGTCGTGCCGGAATCGGGCCTCATCCCTGAGTCGCAGGCGCTCTTCCAGTTCACGCTGCGCGCGGCCCGCGCCCTGCCTGACTACCGGTTCCTGTTCCGGTGCCACCCCATCATGCCGTTCGCCCGCCTGCGCCCGCTGCTCCCGGAGCCCCCCGAGGAGCTGCCCAACTTGGAGGTCTCGCAGACCGCCTCCATCGCGGACGACTTCGCCCGCTCGTCGGTGGTGCTCTACCGCGGCTCCTCCTCGGTCCTCTATGCGGTCCTGCACGGGCTCAAACCCGTCTACGTCCGCCTCGCCCGCTGCCCGGACGGCGACCCGCTCTTCGAGCTGGACGGGTGGCGGGAGCGCGCGTCCTCCGTCGACGAGCTCGCGCAGGTGTTGCGCCGCTACGCGGCGGTCGCTGCGGAGGACGCGCGGCGTCAGTGGCGCGACGCGGCGCGCTATGTCGAGCGCTACACGACCGCGGTGAGCGAGGCGTCCGTGGAGGCGTTGTGCTCCGCCGTCGGCCTGTCATCGGCTGGGGCCCCATGCGGTGCCTGATTTTCGGCTACGGCTATATGGGCCAGATCCGGTACCGCGCCTTGCGCGGCCATCCACAGGTGCGGGACATCAAGATCATCGATCCCGCGGTGGATCCGGAGGCCTGCGGGCTGGACGGGATCGTCTTGCCGGCGGAGGCGCAGGTCCCGTGGGACGCCGTCGACGCGGTGTTCGTCTGCACGCCGAACCACGTCACGCCCGAGCTGTGCATCGCGGGCCTGACGCACTGCGGCCGGGTGTTCTGCGAGAAGCCCCCGGGGCGGAACTGGGACGACTTCTGCCGCATCGCGGACGCCGCCGAGCGCGTCCCCAGCTCCACGCTGATGTTCGGCTTCAATCACCGCCTGCACCCCTCGGTCCAGGCGGCCAAGGCCATGATCGGGGACGGCGGGTTGGGCGAGATCCTGTACGTCAAGGGCACCTACGGCAAGTCGGGGGGGACCCGGTACCGAGAGGGCTGGCGCAGCAAACCCGAGGTGGCCGGCGGGGGCATCCTGCTCGACCAGGGGATCCACATGCTTGACCTGTTCCTCATGCTGCTGGGCCCGCTCACGGTCGTTGACGCGGTGCTGGTCGACGCGTTCTGGGGCTTCGGGCTCGAGGACAACGCGTTCGTGCTGTTGAAGTCCGAGCGCAACGTGCCCGCGTTCCTGCATTCGTCCGCGACCCTCTGGAAGCACACCTTCCGCCTGGAGATCGGCTGCCGCAACGGCTACATGACCGCCAGCGGCCTGCTGTCGCAGACCGGCAGCTACGGCCGCGAGCAGCTCGTCATCGGCAAGCGCCAGTTCGAAGACGAGGCCTTGGCGCTCGGCAACCCGCGGGAGGAGATCATCCATTTTGACCGGGACGAGTCCTGGGATCGGGAAGTCCAGGAGTTCCTCGCCGCCATCACAGAGGGCCGGCCGGCGGCCCACGGCACCCTCGAGGAGGCGCGGCGCGTGATGGAGCTCGTCCGGGATATCTACGCGGTCTCGGAACGGCATGTGGCCGCGAGGAGGGCCTAAGAGCCATGTGGTCCATCGAGACCGATCACGTCGTCCCGCTCTGCTTCGTCAAGCCCTTCGAGCAGCTCATGCCCTATCGCGAGCGGTGCCTGACGGAGGCGCGGCAAGCCGCTCGAGCGGGAACCCGACGCCGGGAGCGGTCGCCCGTCACGGGCGCCGCGCTCCAGCCGCTGGGGCAGGTGGAGGGGTTCGAGTACCTCCGATGCCCTGACACCGGCAGCGTGTTCCTGGCGGAGCTGCCCCCCTCGGCCACCTGGATCGAGGTCTTGGGCGCCGTGAACCGCACCCGGCGTTCCGCCGAAACCTTTCACGCGGGCATCGCGGAGCAACGCCAGGAGCACGTCCACAGCCCGAAGCTGGAGTGGATCCGGAGCAGCTTGCGGATGCAGGGCATGGCCCGGCCGGCCGCGCTGGAAGTCGCGACGCCGCCGAGCGAAGCCACCAGGCTGCTGGAGGACTGCGGCGCGTTTTCCCGCGTGACGACGGTCAATGAGATGGAGCTGGCCGCGGGACGGCGGCCGACGGGGCTCGACGGGATCGGGGCCGCGGTGCTGTTTGAATCGCTGGACCGGGTCGACGACCCGGCCTCCCTGCTGGAGGCGGTCCGGGGCTGTCTCGCGCCCGGCGGCCTGCTCTTCGTGACGGCGCTGGTGTGCTCGGGATTTGACGTGGCGGTCCTGGGCCTGCGCAACGTCTACCTGTACCCCCCGGATCGGACGAACTGCTTCAGCCTCAGCGGGCTGGAAGAGCTCTTGCGACGGGCGGGGTTCGCCCTGCTGGAAGTGAGCACGCCCGGGGTGCTGGACGTCGAGATCGTGCAGGCGCATCTGCGCGCGGATCCGTCGCTGCCGCTCTCGGACTTCGAGCGGCAGCTCCTCGCGGCGGATGGCCAGACGCAGCAGGCCTTCCAGACCTTCTTGCAGCAGCACCGGATGAGCTCGTTCGCGCGCATCATCGGCAGGACACGGGAAGGGGACGGCCACAGGGAGGGGTCATGATCGAGCCGCAGGAGTTCCGCGTGCTGGTGGTCTATCCAAACCTCAGCATGATGCTGACGCCGTCCTATGCGGTGGCCTTGTTCACGGCCATCCTCAACGAGCAGGGCTATCGGGTGGAGCTGTTCGACTGCACGCCCTACCTGGCCAAGTATGAGTTCTTGCACGAGCCGCTGCCCGTCACGCGGGCGAACAAGCTGCTCAACAGCCGCAAGTTCGACGCGCTGTCCCTCTGGGGCGCGCCCAAGACCGACCTGGCGGGGGATTTCGCCAAGGCGCTGGACCGCTACCGGCCGCATGCGGCCATCTTCTCCACGCTGGTGGAGGACACCTGGCCGCAGGCCAGGGAACTGCTCGATGTCCTCGCCCACTACCCCCAGATCAAAACGCTCATCGGCGGCGTGTTCTCGACGATGGCCCCGCAGGTGGTGAGCGAAGCCCCCCATGTCCAGTGCCTGGGGCTCGGGGAGGGGGAAGCCACCATCGTGGAGTTCTGCGAAACCGTCCGCCACGGAGAGGCGCCCGCCCATCTGCAGGGGACCTGGGTGAAGGATCAGGACGGCGTGGTGATCCCCAATCCGCCGCGGCCGCTCGTCGACATCAACCGGGTGATTCCGGACTTCTCGCTCTTTGACGAGCGCCGGTTCCTCCGCCCCCTGGGGGCGCGGATCTGGAAGGCGATCCCGCTGGAGACCTATCGGGGCTGCCCCTACACGTGCACCTTCTGCAACTCGCCCACCCAGGTGAAGCTGGCCAAGGAAAAGCAGCAGGGCTTCTTCCTTCGCCGGAAGACCATGGAGACGCTCCGGCGGGAAATCCGGACGATGATCGAGCGGTACGAGCCGGAGTTTTTCTACATCAATGATGACGCGTTCCTCGCCAGGCCGAAGGAGGAGGCGGCGGCGTTCGTCACGATGTACGAGGAGTTCAAGCTCCCGTTCTGGTTCCAGACGCGCTTCGAGGACATCGACGCCGAGAAGCTGGAGTGGCTGGCGCGGGTCGGCTGCTACCGGATCTCCTTCGGGCTGGAGCACGGCAACGAGCGGTACCGGCAGGAGAAGCTGCGGCGGAAGATGACGAACGCATTCATCCTCCAGCAGTCCAAGATCGTCGCCGCCTCGGGCATCCCCTATACGCTGAACGTCCTGGTGGGCATGCCCTATGAGACCCGGGAGCTGCTGTTCGACAGCATCCAGCTCGTCCGGGAGATCGGCACCTACGACGCGCTGAGCGTGAACGTGTTCGTCCCGTACCACGGCACGCCCTTGCGCGAGATGGCGATCCGGGAAGGGTGGCTGGACCCGGCCCTCCAGACCACCTCGGTGATTTCGAAGTCGCTGCTGACCATGCCGAAGCCCTATCTGCAGCCTGATGAGATCCTCGGCTTGCAGCGGACCTTCCCCCTGTACGCGAAGCTGCCGGCATCCCGCTATCCGGAGATCGCGCGGGCGGAGCAGTTCGACGAGGAGGGCGAAGCGCTCTTCGAGGCGCTCTCGCGCGAGTTCTACCAGCTGGTCTACGGGAAGGACGAAGCGGAGCGCATGCTCACCTACGCCGGATGACCGAGGAGCCGGGGGATGACTGACGCATTTCTGTCCCGGCATTTCGCCGAGGCGGCGGAGATCGCCAGGCGGCTGGACGTCGCCGTCGTGGAGCGGATGGTGGAGCGGCTCGTCCGGCTGCGGGAGGAGGGCGGACGGCTCTTCCTCTGCGGCGTCGGCGGCAGCGCCGGCAACTGCTCGCACGCCGTCAACGATTTCCGCAAGCTGGCGGGGATCGAGGCGTACAGCCCCGTGGACAACGTCTCGGAGCTGACGGCGCGCACGAACGATGAGGGGTGGGAGACGGTGTTTGCGGAATGGCTGAAGGTGAGCCGCGCGTGCGAGCGCGACGCGCTCTTCATCCTGTCGGTCGGCGGCGGCAGCCGGGACCGGCGGATCAGCGTCAATCTCATCGCCGCCGTCGATGAGGCGAAGGCGCGCGGCCTGGATGTGCTCGGGATCGTCGGGCGCGATGGCGGCTACACGAAGGAGCGGGGCGATCTCGTCCTCGTGATCCCCACGGTGAACGAGCGGTCGGTGACGCCGCACACCGAGGCGTTCCAGGCGGTGGTGTGGCACGCGCTGGTGTGCGACCCCCGGCTCATGCGCTACGGGAATAAGTGGGAAACCGCGATGGCGGCGCACCGCTGAGGGAGCGATGAGCGCGCATCACAAGGCGCCGGGATCGATCGCGCTGCTGATCGTGGCGATGAGCGCCCTGTTCTCACTCGCCATGTTTCGCGGCCTGGAACACAGCGCGGGCTACGGGGGGAGCGTATACCAGGTGTTGCACCCGGGCAGTTTTCCCGGCGACCGGTTTATGTCGCTCTTCCGTCCAACGATGGTGTCCGCCTATTATCTCCTGGTCAAGCTCGTGGGGGACGTGTGGTTGGATGACCGGTTTACCATCGTCGTGTTCGCCGCCCTTGCCGTGCTGGCGCTGGCCGGGGTGGACAAAACCGTCCAGCTCTTGGGGGGAAGGCGCACCGGCGAGCGCGTCGCCATGCTGTCGTTGATCTTCGTGGCCCATCGGGTCCTCGACAACCAGGCGCAGCTCCTCGGCTCCGAGTTTAACGCGACGCTCTTCTCCAGCCCCCTGAACATCTGGCTGCTGTATTGGTGTCTCGCGGGTCCGCGGCCGCTGGTGGTGATCCCGTTGATGGTCCTGATCCTCTCCCTCTCTGTGAAAAACGGCTGGCTCCCTTGCCTCATTACCGGAGTGCTGCTCTGGAAAGAGCGATTGCGGCCTCGGGGTCAAGTGATCGCCGTTGCGGCCACCGGGCTGCTTGGGGTGCTCGCGTGGCTCGGCTATGCCGCGTTCCTGCGGCGGCCTGATGGCACCGATGTCGCGCTCTTTGATTATCTCCATCGCGAGCTGGAGAACGCTGAAGCCGATCCTTTTCTGAACCCCTTGGCCGCCAACTTGGTGTTCGTGGGTCTCTGTCTGGCAGGGATGATGGTGAAAGGCCTGCCGGATGCCGTCTCGGTCAGACTCCGGATCCTGGCCGGCACGGGGCTTGCGGTGTGGTTGGCGGGAGGGCTGTACCTTTCCTCTGCACCCGATCCGATCAAGATCCCCTACCTCGTCCCCCTTGACGTGACGAGGGCCTTGTGGTGGATCCAGTACGTGATGGGTGCAGCCCTTGGCGTGGCGCTGCTGAAGTGGTTGCAGCGCACCGCCTCCAGCGCAGGCGTGTGTGTGGCGTGGGGGCTGCTGATGGGGTTGTATCTGGTCCATGAGACGTTTCGAGCGAAGCTTGCCGCGGTGGTGGCCGTGGTCACCCTCGTGATGGTCGGGATGGCGTGGCGGCGAAACGTGTCAGACACCCTTCGACCTGTCGTCTCGCCGCGGGAAAAGTGCCTGGCACGTTTTGCTGGCCTGCCTGGCGTGTTGTCGGCCCGCACACGGCTTCGGATCGTGGCGGTCGCGATGTGCCTCGGGACGCTGAGTCTCTATAGCGTTGGCATCGTGCACCGCCGGTGGGACGCCCTGGCCTTCTTGGTGCGCCACGGCATCGTGGGGGATAACAGCGGGGCCATCTGGGTCGAGGTCAATCCGTACATCCGGGAGCACACGCCTGCCTCCGCCACGGTCTTCGCGCTGGCGAGCCGAAACGCGCTCGGGGAGCCATGGGGCCTCCGGTATGAGGGCTCGTTGCGCAACCGGACAGGCCGGTCGATGCCGCTGGGCTCTGCCTCAGCGTTTTACGTTGACTACCAGGACGTCCAATGGCTCAAAGCCCAGCGCCGACATGTGCAGCTCGTGGTTGAGGCGTGGGAGCTCCAGGACCTTGCGGGCGTCTCGACGCATCTCGCGGCACTCGGATCCCCGGATTACCTCGTCGTTCCAATCGAGGAGTCTGCGTGGTTGCGCGAGCAACCGGATTTTGGCTATCAGTTTGAAACCGCGCGCGGAGCCTACGGCATCTTCCGCAGACGCTCATGACGACGAAGCTGTTTCCCTCGGACGGTCCGGTGTTCGGCGCCTGGACCTCCCTGGGGCACCCCTCGATCACGGAGCTGCTCGCGGCCTCCGGGGTGGAGTTCGTGGGGATCGATCTGGAGCACAGCACCATCAGCCAGGAGCAGGCCCAGCGCATCATCGCGGCCGCGCAGGCGGGCGGCGTCGCGTGCCTGCCGCGGGTGGCGTCGCACAACGGCGAGCAGATCAAGCGGCTGCTGGACTCCGGGGCCGACGGCGTGATCGTGCCGAACGTCTCGACCCGCGCCGAGGTCGAGCAGGTGGTCGCCTGGTGCAAGTACCCGCCGCTCGGCGCGCGCAGCTACGGGGTGGCCCGGGCGCAGGGCTACGGCGCGGCGTTCGAGGCGTACGTCGCGAGCTGGAACGAGCGGTCGACGATCATCATCCAGATCGAGTCCGTCAGGGCGGTTGAGGCGATCGACGAGCTGTTGGGCGAGGAGGCGGTCGACGGCGTGATGATCGGCCCGTACGACATCTCCGGCTCCCTGGGGATTCCCGGCCAGCTTGGGCACCCGCGCGTGACAGAGGCCTGCGCGCGCGTCATCGAGGCGTGCCGGCGCCGCCGCAAAGCCTGCGGCACCCAGGTCATCGAACCGGCCGAGCCCGCGGTGGCGGCTGCGCTGGAGGCGGGCTACACCTTCGTCGTGCTCGCGTCGGACGTGTTTGTCCTCTGGAAGTGGAGCGAGCGGATGCGCCAGGTGACCGAGGCCCTTCGTCATGTCCGAAGCCGCTGACCTCGTCCGCGGGGCGCGCGCCCTGGTGCTCGATTTCGACGGGACGCTGGTCGACTCGAACCCCATCAAGCGCCGCGCCTTTGAAGCCTGCTTTGCGGAGTGTCCGCAGCGCGACGAGATCCTGGCGTACTGCTGGGGCAGCCACCACGCGCCGCGGTGGGAAAAGTTCCGCCATGTCTACGAGCAGATCCTGCGGCAGCCGTATACCGAGGCGCGGGCGGCATCCCTCCACGAGCGGTTTGAGGCCGCGACCACGGCGCAGATCATCGCCGCGGCCGAGATCCCGGGGGCCACGGCGTTCCTGCGGCGCGTTCACGGCCGCTACCTCGTGGCGGTGCTATCCAGCACGCCGGATGCGGTGCTGCGCGAGATCCTCGCACACCGCGGCTGGCAGGACTGGTTCGACGTGGTGCAGGGTGCGCCGGTCCACAAGGCGTCGTGGCTGACGGCCTTCCGCGAGCAGCAGGGGCTTGACCGCCAGAGCCTGGTGTTCTTCGGGGACACGCTGGAGGACGCCGCGGCGGCCGACGAAGCCGGCTGCGCCTTCATTGCCGTGGGCGAGCCGGACGGCCCCCTGGGAGGCCGCGCGGTGCCCAACTTCATGAGCATGCTCCGCGATGACGATCGATGAGCGGTTTCGCCTCAACGGCAAGGTGGCGGCCGTCATTGGGGGCGCCGGCTACTTGTGCTCGACGCTGGCCCGGGCGATGGAGGACTCCGGCATGACCGTGATCCGCCTGGATGCCCGGACGCCTTCAGGGGGAGCCGCAGCCAGCCACCTGCGTTGTGATGTGACCTCCAAGCGGTCGCTGGCGCGTTGCCGGGATGCGATCCTGCGCCGGCATGGGCGCGTGGACGTGCTGCTGAATGGCGCTGGGACCAACGCCCCGACGCCGTTTTTCAGGATTTCCGCCAAGGAGATCGAGCGCATCATCGGCGTGAACCTCATCGGCACGCTCTACGGCTGCCAGGTGTTCGGCGAGGCGATGGTCGCCCGGCGCCGCGGCAGCATCATCAATTTCACCTCGGTGTCGATGGGGCCCCCGCTGTCGAAGGCCTTCGTGTACTCCACCGCCAAGGCCGGGGTGGCGAACCTGACGCAGAATCTGGGGCGGGAGTGGGCGCCGTTTGGCGTCCGGGTGAACGCGCTGCGGCCAGGTTTTTTCCCAACCGCGTGGAGCCTGCAGCACTTTATCGACCGGGAGCGCAAGCGCAAGATCCTCACGCACACCCCGATGGGGCGGTTCGGCCGTCCGGAGGAGCTGATCGGCGCGGTCCTGTGGCTGGCCTCGGATGCGGCGAGCTTCGTGACCGGCGCGATCGTCACCGTGGACGGCGGGTTCACCGCGATGACCATATGAGCGTCGTCGCCGTGTTTATGATGGGCATGACCCTCCTCTATCCGCTAGCGATGTTTCGGGGCCTGGAGCCGACCTCCGGCTATTTTGGCAACGCCTACCAGGCCCTCCATCCGGACAGCTTCCCCGACGATCCGTTCATGTCGCCCGCGCGCCCGACAATGCACTCGCTCGTGTATCTGCTCGTCAAACTGGTGGGGGAGCGCTGGCTGGATGACCGGGTGACCTTCGTCGTGTTCATGGGCCTCACGGCGGCAGCGCTCCTCGGCATCGATCGGACCGCCCGGCTCCTTGGGGCGACGCGCGCCGGGGAGCGCATCGCGATCCTCTCGCTCATGCTGCTGGGGCACCAGATCCTGAACAACCGCGGCTTTGCCGTCGATTGCATTGATTTCAGTCCGACCGTCTTCGCGGCCCCGGTCATCATCTGGCTGCTGCACGCGAGCCTCGCCGGCAGCGCGCCGCGCCGCGTGATCCCCCTGATGGCGCTGGTGCCGCTGATCTCGCTCAAAAGCGCGGCGATGCCGCTGCTCCTCGCCGGCACGCTCCTCTGGAAGGACCGGCTGGGCGCGCGGGGCCGGCGCATCGCCGGCCTGGCGGCCCTGGGGCTCGTCGCCGCGTCGCTGGCCGTCTACTACGCGTTCGTGCGGCCGCCTGACGGGAGCCACCCGTGGGTCTTTGATCACCTGGTCCGCGAAGATCCGAGCGAAGCCGACCCGTTCAAGAACCCCCCCATGGGCAGCGCCCTGTTCCTCGCGATGTGCGCGGCCGGGTTGGTGATGCGCGGGCCGAACCCCGCGGCGATGGAGCGGGTCAAGGTGGTGGCCGGGCTCGGCGGGCTCGTGTGGCTGCTCGGCGGCCTGTACGTCTCGTTGGCCCCTGATGGGCTGAAAATTCCGTATCTGGCCGCCGCGCATCCCCCCCGGATGCTCTGGTGGACGCAGTACGTGCTGTACCTGGCGCTGGGCGTCGGGCTGCTGAAGGGGGTGCAGCAGGCCCGGTCGTGGGCGGGGCTCGGGGCCGCCTGGGGCGTGTTGATGGCGCTCTATCTGCTCCACGACACGTTCCACGCCAAGCTGGCGGTCGTGGTGATCGGGATGAGCGTCGTGATGACCGGGGTTGCGCTCCGAAGGCTATCCGGCTCTGGCGCCCAGAGCCCCCAGCCCTCAGCCCGGAGCCAAGGGATCGTTGTCGCCATGCGTCCAGCCTGGCGGCTGCGCGCGGTGTCGGTGGCCATGGCGGTCGGGGTCCTGAGCCTCTACGGCATCGGCACGCTCCATCATCGGCTGGACGCCCTGCGCTCTCTCGTGCGCCACGGCGTCATGGGCGACAATGAGACGGCGAAGTGGGTGGGGGTGAACGAGTACGTCCGCAGCTCCACCCCCGCATCCGCCACGTTCCTCGCGTTGTCGGTGGCTCGCGACGGGAGGACCTTGATGCACGATGGGTTCTTGCGGGTTCGCACAGGCCGGTCCATGCTCTTTGGGCACCCGGTGGGGTTGTACTTTGATGCGCGGAGCCTGCGCTGGTATGACGAGCAGCTGGGGCGCATCAACGCGCTGCTCTCGGCGTGGGATCGGCGGCAGCCCGACGAGGTGTCGCGCGCGCTCTCCGACTTGGGGGCGCCGGACTACGTCGTGGCGCCCACGGGTCGGTCCGAGTGGCTGCGCGAGCACCCGGAGTTCCCCTACGCCGCAGACACGGCGATCGGACACTTTACCGTCTTGCGAAAAGGCTCGCCGGGATGAGCGGGCTGATGGAATGCGCCGCCGCGCGCTGATTACCGGCGTGACCGGACAGGACGGCTCCTTCATGGCGGAGTTTTTGCTGAGCAAGGGCTACGAGGTGTACGGCCTCAGCCGCCGTGGCCCGGACCCCGCCGCGGCTCCATCGAACGCGGGCCGGATCGATGTCCTCGGCGATCTCGCGGACGGCGCGCGCCTCGTCGAGGTCATGCAGGACACTCGGCCCCACGAGCTCTATCATCTCGGCGCCCAGTCGGACTCCAGGGTCAGCTTCGCGATCCCGGCCTACACGACCGACATCACCGGGCTGTCGACGCTGCGCCTGCTGGAGGCGATCCGGAGGGCGGATCCGGCGATCCGGTTCGTGCAGGCCTCAAGCTGCGAGATCTTCGGGGAGGCACCCCCGCCTCAGCATGAGGCCTCGCCCATGAACCCCAAGAACCCGTACGCGGTTGCGAAGCTTTACGCGTATCACCTGGCGCGCATCTATCGGGAGGCGCACGGGGTGTTTGCCGCAAGCGGCATCCTCTACAACCACGAGTCGCACCGCCGCGGAGAGGATCATGTCGCGCGCAAGATCACCCGCGGGATGGCCCGCATCCTCGCGGGCGAGCAGGAGACGATCGGGCTCGGCAGCCTGTCGGCCAGGCGGGACTGGGGCTATGCGCCGGAGTACGTCGAGGCGATGTGGGCCTTGCTGCAGCGGGACGCGCCTGACGACGTGGTGCTCGGCACCGGAGAGGATCACGCGGTCGCCGACTTTGTCGATGTCGCGTTCGGCTATGTCGGGCTGCGCCGGGAGGGGCGCGTGACGACCGATCCGGAGCAGTGTCGGACCAGCGATGCCACGGTGCTGCGGGCGGATGGCTCGAAGGCCAGGCGCCTGCTCAACTGGGCGCCGAAGCTCTCGTTCGAGGAGCTGGTCAAGGTGCTCGTCGACGCGGACCTGAAGCTCGCCGGCCTCGACGTCATCGGCGAAGGCGTGGCGGCCGTCCGGCGGGCGGGGCTGGAGTGGAGCCTGGCCGGCCTGTTCGATGCCACGATGACGGGCGCCTCACGCGAGCGCGCGCGATGAGCGGCTCCCAGGCGGCCCTCGAGCCGTGGATCCGGCAGGTCCAGGAGATCCACGCCTGTCGGATCTGCGGCAACCCGATCCTGTCGCCGGTCATCGACCTGGGGCGCCAGGCCATCGCCGGCCTGTTCATCCCGCCCCATGTGGACGTCCTGCCCATCAGGGCGGGGCGGGCAGGCCGTGGGGCGGGGCTCAACGACGGCCCGTCGGAGCATCACTGGGACGAGCCGATTCCGTTGCAGGTCGTCCGGTGCCAGGCGCAGCCCGGGCGGGCCTCCTGCGGCTTCGTCCAATTGCAGCACACCGTGCCGCCGTCGATCCTGTACCGGGACTACGGGTACCGCTCCGGCATCAACCCGATGATGCGGCGGCACCTCGAGGGGCTGGTGCGGGAGATCGAATCGCGCATCCCGCTGCGCCGGGGCGATCTGGTCGTGGATATCGGGGCCAACGATGGCACGACGTTGCTCGCGTACCAGCAGGCGGGCCTCGTGAAGGTCGGCTTCGAGCCCTCCAACGTCCGGCCGGACGCCGAGGGCCACGGGATCGTGTACCTGCCGACGGTCTTCAGCCGGCGCGAGTTTGCGCGGCAGCTGCCGGGCCGGCGCGCGAAGGTCGTGACGAGCATCGCGATGTTCTATGACGTCGAGGCCCCGCGGGAGTTCTGCCGCGACGTCCACGGGATCCTGGCGGACGACGGCGCCTGGGTGCTCGAGATGAGCTATCTGGGCGCGATGCTGGAGCATACCGCGTTTGACGCCATCTGCCATGAGCACCTCGGCTACTACAGCCTCCACACGCTGCGGCGGCTGGTGGAGGAGGCCGGCTTCGCGTTCCAGGACATCACCTTCAACGAGGCGAACGGCGGCAGCCTCCGCTGCACCCTGGTCAAGCGCGACGGCGGGGTGCCGGTCCCGTCAGCCAACCAGGAGCGGATCGACGGCGCCTTCGCGGAAGAGCGCCGGCGCGGCTACGACACCCCGGCCCCCTACGCGAGGTTTCGGGCCAACGTCCAGCGCGTCCGGGAGGAGCTCCTGGGTCTTCTGGCCGAGCGGCGGCGATCGGGCCGGCGCCTCTTCGGCTACGGCGCCTCGACGAAGGGCAACGTCCTCCTGCAGTACTGCGGCATCGGGCCGGAGACCCTGATCGCCATCGCGGATCGGAACCCGGCCAAGGTGGGCCGCACCACCTCGGGTAGCCGGATCCCGATTTGCTCAGAGGACGAGATGCGCCAGGCGCGTCCCGACGACCTCTTGGTCCTCCCCTGGCATTTTCTGGAGGAGTTTCTTGAGCGGGAACGGCCGCTGCGCGACGCGGGCACCAGGTTCATTGTCCCCCTGCCGCAGGTGCGGATCGTCTGACATGAAGCCGAGACTTGCGGAGCGAAGCGAACGCAAGTCTCTGGCTGAAGGTCACCCCACCACCTGTCTGCCTCCGCCGAAGGCGGAGGCTCGAGCGGCGGACAACGGTGACCGGTGCCGCCGGTGGCGGGACCGGAGGACAGGTGGTGGGGTTCAATTCGCACAGCAACGTACGTCGCCCTCCGGGCTCCGTAAGTTGCGTGCTCATTGAAGGAGCCAGGGATGGAGAAGACGGCGTTGATCACCGGGATCACGGGACAGGACGGCTCCTACCTCGCCGAGTGCCTGCTGGAGAAGGGCTACCGGATCTCTGGGATGGTCCGCCGCTCCAGCCTGGAGCGGTTCGACCGGATCGAGCACCTCGTCGATCGGATCCAGCTCATCCAGGGCGATCTGACGGACCAGTCCTCGTTGAACGAAGCGATCCGCACCGTCCGGCCGGATGAGGTCTACAACCTCGCGGCCCAGTCGTTCGTGCCGACCTCCTGGAACCAGCCGGCGCTCACCGGCGAGGTGACCGGCCTGGGGGTGACGCGAATGCTGGAAGCGGTCCGGCTCCATAAGCCGGACGCCAAGTTCTACCAGGCCTCCTCGAGTGAGATGTTCGGCATGGCCCCGGAGAGCCCGCAGAACGAGCAGACGCCGTTCTATCCCAGAAGCCCCTACGGAGTCTCCAAGGTGTACGGCCACATGATCACGGTGAACTACCGCGAGAGCTACGGGCTGTTCGCCTGCGCGGGCATCCTGTTCAACCACGAGTCGCCCCGGAGGGGCCTAGAGTTTGTGACGCGGAAGATCACCCACGGGGTCGCCCGGATCAAGCTGGGGCTGGAGAAGGAGCTGCGGCTGGGCAACCTTGCGGCGCGGCGCGACTGGGGCTTCGCCGGGGACTACGTCGAGGCGATGTGGCTCATGCTCCAGCAGGAGCGGCCGGATGACTACGTGATTGCGACCGGCGAGAGCCGCAGCGTCCAGGAGGTGGTCAACCTCGCGTGCGCCCTGGCGGACCTGGACCCCGCCGAGCACGTCGTCGTGGACCCTGCGCTCATCCGGCCGGCCGAGGTCGATCACCTCGTCGGGGACGCGTCCAAGGCGCGCCGCGTGCTGGGATGGGAGCCGAAGACCTCCTTTGACGAGCTGATCGAGATGATGTGGAAGAGCGACCTGGAGCATGCGGGCGCGGCCCCGCGCCGGCTGATGGTGCCATGAAGACCCTGGTCGTGATCCCCACGTACAACGAAGTCGGGAATATCGAGCGGCTGCTCCGCGGGATCCTGGCCCAGGGGCTCGGACTGGATCTGCTCGTGATCGATGACCAGTCGCCGGATGGGACGGGCAAGCTGCTGGACCGACTGGCAGCGGAGCTTCCCCTGCGGGTCATCCACCGGGAAGGGAAGCTTGGCATCGGCAGCGCGCATGAGCGGGGGTTCGCCCATGCCAGAGAGCACGGCTACACGCACGTGCTGACGATGGACGCAGATTTCGCGCACGACCCGGCGTACCTTCGGCCCATGCTGGCGCACGCCGGGCAAGCGGATGTCGTGGTGGGCTCGCGCTACCTCGATGGCGGGGGGCTGCGGGGTTGGAGCCTCATCCGGCGCGTCCTCACGCACACCGCGCACTGGTGCACGAGGCATCTCTTGGGTCTGCCGTACGATTGCACCGGGGGCTTCCGGCTCTATGACGTGTCGGTCTTCGATCGGTTCGACTACCGCCACGTCCGGTCGGACGGCTACGCGTTCTTGGTCGAGATGCTCTACTACTTGCGACGCGCGGGCTGCTCCATCCGCGAGCTGCCCATCACCATTACGTTCCGGCATAACGGCACGTCGAAGATTTCGCGGGTGGAGATCCTGAAGGCGGTCAAGACGTTGCTCCGGCTGAGCCTGCAACGGCTGGGGCGAGGGAGCTGGCGGCCCGCTGAGACCCAGCGGGCCGCCAGCCTGGATCCTGACACGGAGTCACGAAGCGTAGGCTGACGATGGCACGAACAGGGACGCTCGCCGTACCGGCTCTCCGGCGCCTGAAGACACGAGCCACGCAGCCGGTCGCCCTGATCACCGGAGGGACCTCCGGGATCGGGCGGGCGATCGCCGATCGCTTGCGCGCCCAGGGCTATCGCGTGGCGGTCTGCGCCCGGTCGCCGAAGGGCGCCTCGTTGCCGCGCGCCGTCCTGCACGCGAGCCTCGATGTGCGCGAGCGGGACGCGGTGCGCCGGTTTGTGGACACGGCCGTGGCGCGGTTCGGCCGGCTGGATGTCATGGTGAACTGCGCCGGCGTGTCCCGATGGCGGGCGATCGCAGACATCGATGAGGCCTTCGTGAGGGAGATCATCGACACGACGGTCTTGGGGACGCTGTGGGGCTGCGCGGCGGCGGCGGCGGTGTTGCGGCAGGGCGGCTGCATCGTGAACGTCTCCAGCCTCGCGGGCAAGCGCGGCAGCGCGAACAACAGCGTCTACTGCGCCGCGAAGTTCGCGGTGAACGGCCTCACCCAGGCCCTGGCGAAGGAGCTCGGCCCCCGCGGCATTCGGGTGAACGCGGTCTGTCCGGTCTACGTGGAGACCGCGCGCCTCCTCGCCGCGCTCGCCGAGCCGGCGTCGCCGGCGCATGGCCAGGGGGTCGGCGCGTACCTCGCGTCGTTCGCCTCGACCCAGACCGCGCTCGGCCGGTTGCCGACGGCCCAGGAGGTGGCGGAGGCCGTCGCGTTCCTGGTCAGCCCGGCCGCGTCGGCCATCACCGGGCAATGTCTCAACGTGGACTGTGGTACATGCCCGCAATAGGAGGCGTGGCGAGATGAGCGCGGTCGATGTGTTGCGCCCACCGGTCCGTCTGGTGAGGGCGTGGGTGCGCCGGCACAACGGGTGGCTCATCAACGACCTGCAGCGCCGCTACAACTTCAATCAGCTGCAGCGCTTTGACGCGGTGCTCACCCGGCACGGCCGCTCCTTCAGGACGTGCTCCTCGATCTTTGACTTCGGCTGCGGGCCCGGCCGGCTGACCCAACACCTCGCCGCGCTGGCACCGGCGGCCTCGGTGTTCGGGTGCGACGTGCGCCGCGAGGCGGTCGCCGAGTGCCGGCGGCGGTGCCCGTGGGGCCGCTTCGTGGTCAACCGCGCCACCCCGCCCCTTGACGTGGAGGATGCGGCCTTCGACCTCATCTATTCCTACAGCGTCTTCACGCATCTGACCGAGCCCAACCACAAGGCGTGGCTGAAGGAGCTGGCGCGGATGCTGCAACCCGGCGGGGTGATGCTGCACACCGTGCATTCCTATGAGTACCTCAGGCGGACCGCGGCCTTCAGCCCTGAGAGCCTGGAGAAGTACCGGTTCACCGAGCCGGTGGACTCGTTCATCCGCAGCGGCCGCGACTACCTCTATGTGGTGGATGATCCGGCCACGCCGGAATACGGCTATACCGTCATGCGCAAGGAGTACGTGCTGGACATCTGGCCGCGCGAGTCCGGTCTGGCGCTGGTCGATTACGTGGAGGGCGCGATCGAGTCCTACCCCGAAGGATGCCAGGATCTCGTCGTGCTGCAGAAGGGCGGATGACGCGCATGCTCGCCAGCTGCGGGTGGCCAGGCCTCCGCGCGCCGCTCAGCGAATGTTGCTGCGCCCGGCTCATGACGAAAGCTCGCAACATTCGAATTCGCGGCGCGCGGAGCGCCTGGCCACCCGCAGCCAGCGCGCGGCCGGTCGCTCAAAAGGTGTCTGACACCTTTCCCGACGCCAGACGAGCGGTCGACAGGTGTCTGACACCTGTTGCGATGCGCAGCGGCCTGCCTGCCGGGCAGGCAGGCAGGACCCGGCGGGCTAGCGTTAGGCCGGCAGGCTGAGGCGGGTGGGGGGATGAGCCGCGTGCGCGTCGCCGCCATCATCCCGGCCCGCCTGGCCTCGCGCCGGTTTCCGGGAAAGCCGCTCGTGCCGGTCCACGGGCTGCCGATGGTCGAGCATGTCCGCAGGCGCGCCCTGTTGTGCGGCCGGTTCACCGAGGTCGTGGTGGCGACCTGCGATCACGAGATCCGCGACGCGGTCGAGCGGTTCGGCGGGCGGTGCGCGATGACCTCTCCCGAGCACCCGGCGGCGACCGACCGCGTGGCGGAGGCCGCGCGGTCGCTCGACTGCACGCACGTGGTCAACGTGCAGGGGGATGAGATCCTCGTGCTGCCGGCGGATCTGGCGGCGTTCGTGGAGGCGATCGAGTCGGATCCCACCACCCCGGCCTGGAACGCCCTCGGCCGGATCGAGCAGGCGGAGGCGCTGCGCGACCGCGGCGTGGTCAAGTGCGTCATCTCCGCGTCCAGGCGGATCCTGTGTTGCGCGAGGGATTTTTCGGCGCTGCCGCTCGACGGGGCCGGCGGATGGGAGCCGGTCCGGGTCATCCTGGGGATCCTCGGCTACCGGCGGGATCTCCTCGAGCGGTACGGCCGGCTGGCGCGGACCCCGCTGGAGCGCGCGGAGGCGATCGATCAGTCGCGGCTCCTTGAGCATGATCTCACGCTCCGGGGGGTTGAGTTCAGCCGGGGCTATCCGGCGATCAACGAGCCGCAGGATGTCGCGCGGGTGCAGGCGTCTCTCGCGCGCGATCCGGGGCAACAGGCCGTGCTGCAGCAGGTGTTGGGGTCCCCCCACCTGGGCGCCACCCCACCTGTCTCAGCGTCGCCTTCGGCGAAACCGCCACAGGGACGTGGGCCGCTGGGCCCGCCAGCGACGGCCCAGACAGGTGGGGGGGCCAGCACGGCGGAACGAGCCTTGGACGGCCTGCCAAAGGCAGGCCGAGCACAGGTGGGGGGACGTCCCATTGTCTACGTGACGTTGCAGCAGTTCTGCGAGTTCGATGACCGGCCCCGCGAGGCGCTGCGGGACGCCGGGTTTGAGGTCAGGGAAAACCGCGTCGGCCGGCGCCTGCGCCAGGAGGAGCTGCCGGAGCTGCTGCGGGAGGCGGAGGCCGTGCTCGCGGGGGTGGAACCCTATCGCGCCGAGCTGCTGGAGGGTCTGCCCAAGCTGCGCTGCATCAGCCGCTGCGGGGTGGGGACGGACGCGATCGACCTGGCGGCCGCCCGCCGGCGCGGCGTTGCGGTGTACACGACGCCGGATGAGGTGGTGGAGCCGGCCGCGCAGCTGACGGTCGCCATGATGCTCGCGCTGGCGAGGAACCTGCCGTGGCATGCGAGCGAGAGCCGCCAAGGATTGTGGACCAAACGGACGGGCAGGCTGCTGTCGGAGTGGACCATCGGGTTGCTGGGCTTTGGGCGGATCGGCCGGCTCGTGGAGCGCTACCTGCGGGCGTTCGGTCCCGGGATCCTGGTGCATGACCCCGCGGTGCGCGCGGATCTCCCGCCGGGGGTGGTCTGGCGCGAGCTGGACCCCCTGCTGGCCGAGTCCGACCTCGTCTCGCTCCACGCCGCCCGCCGCGCCGAGGAGGGGCCGCTCATCGGCCCCCGCGAGCTGGCCCTCATGAAGCCAGGCAGCCTGCTCGTCAACACGGCGCGGGGGTTCCTGGTGGACGAAGCGGCGCTCGAGCAGTCGTTGCGCGCCGGGCAGCTCGGCGGGGCCGCGCTCGACGTGTTCGCCGAGGAGCCCTACACCGGGCCGCTCGCGCGGCTGCCGAACGTGCTGTGCACGCCCCATGTGGCCTCGCTCACGCGCGCCTCGCGGGCGTCGATGGAGCGGCGGGCGGCCGCCAACATTGTGGCGCATGTCGCGCAGATGGCGCCGGCGGGGATGTCCGGGTGACATGAACGCGCTTCAGGGTTTCTTCTACCGCTACGGATGGGATACGCGCTGTCGGAACCTGTGCCCGGCGCGGCTCCTCCAGGCCGCGTTGCCGGCGTCCACGCGTCGCAGCCAGCCGACCCTCCTTGATGTCGGCTCCGGCGAGCTGGGCCTGTCGGCGTTCCTCCGCGGCCTGTCGGTGGTGGGCTCGGACCTGGCGCCCTCGCAGCCACGCAACGGCCGCTTCCGCTTTGTGCGGAGCACGGCGACCGCCCTGCCGTTCCGGGATGGCGCCTTTCCTGCGGTGAGCTGCATCGACGTGCTCGAACATCTGGCCCCGGCGCGCCGGGCTGAGGCGATCACCGAATGCATCCGCGTCGCGTCGTCCCTCGTGCTGTTCGCGTTCCCGGATGGGCCGACGGCGCACGCGTGCGACCAGGCGTTCCAGGAGGCCTGCCGTCTGCGCTCGCGCCAGGTCCCCGCGTGGGTGGAGGAGCATTTGCGGCACGAGTATCCGGCGTCCGACGGCGTGGCGGAACAGGTGCGGCAGGCCGCCGCCCGGTTGGGCCGACGGGCGCGTCTGACGGCATCCGCCTGCGAGCCGCTGGCGATTTGCCGCCTGGTCCGCGCCGCCGCGAGCCGCTCCACGCTCCTCTACGCGCTGTGCAACCTCTGGTTCGGGCTGTGCGCGCCCCTCCTGCGCCCGCCGCGGCCGGGCGACGGGTACCGGACGGTGCTGCTCGCGGAGCTGACCCCGTCATGAGCGGCAGACCGTTGATCAGCGTCATCATCCCGAACCACAATTACGGCGGCTATCTGGCCCAGGCCATTGAGAGCGTCCTGGCGCAGACCTGCCGGCCGCTGGACGTGGTCGTGGTGGACGACGGCTCGACGGATCACTCGCGCGAGGTGCTCCGCGGGTACGAAGGGCGCCTCCGGGTCGTCTGCCAGCCGCGCCAGGGCGTGTCCGCGGCGCGCAACCGCGGGGTGCGGGAAAGCCGCGGCGAGCTGGTGGCGTTTCTGGATGCCGATGACGTGTGGCTCCCGGACAAGTTGGCGCGGCAGGCGCAGCGGCTGCGCGCCGAGCCGGCGCTGGGCCTGGTCCACTGCGGCGCGCAGCTCATCGATCCGACGGGCCGCGTCCTCAGGGACGTCACCGATGGCGTCGCCGGGGAGGTGACCCGCGACCTGCTCCTGTTCCGGCGCTCCGGCGTCGTGACGGGCGGCAGCGGGATGCTGCTGTCGCGCGAGGTCTTCGAGGAAGCCGGCGGCTTCGACACGCGCCTGTCGACCTCCGCGGATTGGGATTTCTTCTTCCGGGTCGGGCGCCGGAGGCCCTTCGGGTTCATCCCCGAGCCGCTGGTGCAGATGCGGATGCACCGCGCGAACATGCGCTCGAACATCCAGGCGATGGAGCACGACATGCTGCTGGCCTTCGAGCACGCGTTCCGGGCCGCGGGGCCGGAGCTGCGGCGCCTGCGCCGAGCCTGCTACGGCCACCTCCATCTGGTGCTGGCCGGCTCCTTCTTCCAGGCGGGGCAGCCGCTCCCGTGCCTGCGGCATCTCCTGGCCAGCCTCTGGCGCACGCCGGGCGCCAGCGTCCGGCTGGCGGGCTGGCCCGTGCGCTGGGCGAAACGTCGGCTGGCCGACGCGAGGACGCCATGAACCGCGTCGCGGTCATCGGGGTGGGGCGATGGGGCAGGCAGCTGCTCCGGGTGTTGAGCGGTCGGTGCCACGTGCCGGTCTGCTGC
The DNA here is from genome assembly GCA_964556925.1 of uncultured Planctomycetales bacterium. GTDB lineage: Bacteria > Omnitrophota > Gorgyraeia > Aquiviventales > Aquiviventaceae > CAZKXY01. The sequence goes on from CAZKXY010000002.1 coordinate 40,386, forward strand.
CATCAGGGCGACCCGGCGGCGCGCGCCTGGCTGGCCGAGCAGTACCCGCGCGTCCGGCTGACCGCCGACTATGCGGAGGTCCTGCGGGATGCCACGCTCGACGCCGTAGTCATCGCGACGCCGATCGCCACGCACGCGACGCTCGCCCGGCAGGCGCTGGAGGCGGGCAAGCACGTGTTTGTGGAGAAGCCGTTGGCGACGAGCTCGGCTGAGGCGCGCCGGCTTGAGGCGACGGCGAAGGCGCGCGGCCGGGCGCTGTTCGTGGGGCACATCTTCCTCCATCACCCGATCCTTGAGCGGCTGCGGCGGCGCCTCGCCGACGACCCGGCCCGCTACGCCTCGATGACCTGGCTGAAGCTCGGCACCTTCGAGGAAGAGCTGTTCTGGAATCTCCTCACGCATGAGGTGGCCATTGCCGCGGCGCTCTTTGGCGCCGAGGTGTCCGGCGCGGAGGTGCTGCACGAGCGCGGGCTGGTGACCGGGTGCGATCTCGCCACCGTCCGACTCCAGTTCCCCGGCGACCGGGAATGCCTCATCCATGTCGATCGCTGCCACCCGGCCGCCGCCAAGCATCTCACCGTTGTCACGGAGGGGGGGCAGGTGCTATATTGGGACGGCCCGGCCCTCTCTCGATTCGGGGCCGGGCAGGTCGTTGAACGCATCGAGTGGGCCGATGAGGAGCCATTGGCCCGCGAGCTGGACGCGTTCCTGCGCCGCCTGGCGACGGGAACGGACGGGGAGCCGGGGCTCGTCTGCGGCTCGCTCGTCGTGGACCTTGTGGAACGGCTGCTCACCGCGCGCGCCCGCTCCTGCGTTGCCATGCACGGCCCCCCACGATGACCCGCCGCATTGCCGTCGTCGGCGGCGGCATCTTCGGGGTGACCGCCGCCGTGAAGCTGGCCGAGGAGGGCCACCGCGTGGAGCTGTTCGAGCGGAACCGCGAGCTGCTGATGGCGGCCTCCGGGGTCAACCAGTTTCGGCTGCACCGCGGCTATCATTATCCCCGCAGCCCGGAAACCGCGCAGAGCTGCCGGGACTCCGAGGCGAGCTTCAGGCAGGAGTATGCGGGGGCGATCCTGCCGCAGGCCCGTCACTATTACGGGATCGCGAAGCAGGGCAGCTTGACGTCGGCCTCCGACTTCCTGGCCTTCTGCGACCGCCAGGGCCTGGAGTACGCGGCGTCGTGGCCCGCGGTCGTGCGCCGCAGCGCCCTGGCGCTCTGCCTCCGTGTCCAGGAGCGGCTGATCGATCCGGAGGCGCTGCGGGCGATCTGCTGGGAGCGGCTGCGCTCGCGCCGCGTCACCGTCCGCCTCGGCACCGACGCGGAGGCGTCGAGGCTTCGGCCGTACGATCACGTCGTCGTGGCCGCCTACGCGGCGCTCAATGCGCTGCTGGCGGAGCGCCCCGCGGAGCAAGAGGACTATCAGTTTGAGCTGTGCGAGAAGCCCGTCGTGTGGCTGCCGCGCGCGTTCCAGAGCGTGAGCGTGGTGATCATGGATGGGCCGTTTATGTGCCTGGATCCGTTCGGGCGGACCGGGCTCTTTCTCTTGGGGAACGTCGTCCACGCGATCCATCAGACGAACATCGGCAAGGCCCCGGTGTGCGACGCGCGCTATCGGCCGCTGCTCAACGCGGGGCTGATCCCGCGTCCCCCCCTGAGCCGGTTCAACCGGTTCCTTGAGGCGGCCGCGAGGTTCTTTCCCCAGATCCAGCGCGCCGAGCACGTGGGCTCGATGTTCACCTTCAGGGCCGTGCAGCCTGGCAAGGACAGCACCGACGAACGCCCGACCCTGGTGCGGCAGGTGACGCCGCGGATCATCACGGTCTTCTCGGGGAAGATCGGCACGTGCGTCCAGGCCGCGGCCGAGGTGGCCCGGATGATCGCCGAAGGCCCGGCTCGGCGCAGGAGGGCCAGGCCGGCGGCGCAGCCGGTGGCCGCGCAGACCTAATGGACCGTGAGCGGCCGAGGGTGCTGTTCATCACGTTTGACGGGCTGCTGGAGCCGCTGGGGCAGTCGCAGATCCTCCCCTACCTCACGGGCTTGGCGGCGCGCGGGGCGGCCATCACGGTGCTGTCCTTTGAGAAGCCGGCGGATTGGCGATCCGAGCGGATGGGCGCCTTGCGGGGCGAGATGGCCGCGCGCGGGGTGCGATGGACCGCGCTTCGCTACCACGCGCGGCCGCGGCTGGTGGCGAGCGCCTTCGATGTGCTGGCTGGCGCGGCCGTCGCCTGGCGGCTCATCCGCCGCGACCGGCTGGCCATCGTCCATCCGCGCAGCTACCTCGCCGCGGCGATTGCCTGGCTCCTGAAGCGGCGTTTCGGATCGCGGCTGGTGTTCGACACGAAAGGGTTCTGGGTCGATGAGCGCGTCCAGGCCGGCTTCTGGGTCCCGGGCAGCCTGCCGTACCGCCTCGCGAAGCGGGTGGAGCAGCGGCTGCTCGAGGATGCGGATGAGATCGTCACGCTGACGGAGCGCGGCCGGCGCATGATCGAGCAGTGGCCGGGGCTGCGCGAGCCCCGGGTGACCGCCGTGCCGACCTGCGTGGACCTGGCGCGGTTCGCCGGGCCTGGCCGGGCGACGGCGCCAAACGGCGCGCCGGTCTTCATCTATATCGGCTCGATCGGCCGCTATTACCTGCTGGACGAGATGCTCCGGTTCGTCGAGTGCTCCCGACGCCGGTTTCCCCAGGCGCGCTTCGTCTTGGTGACGCGGCAACAGGAGGAAGCGGCCGACGCGCTGGGGCGGACGGCGCTGGGCGCGGGGGCCGTCACGGTGGCGTCGGCGCCCTATCCCGAGATCCCGCAGTGGGTGGCGGGCTCGCATGCGGGCCTGGCGTTCTACAAGCCCGGGGGGTTCCGGCGCGGGACGTGCCCGACGAAGCTCGGCGAATATCTGGCGATGGGCGTGCCCGTGGTGGTCAACGCAGGGATCGGGGATGTGGAAGAGGTCATCGGGGGCTCGGCGGTCGGCGCCATCGTCACGGACTTCTCCGTCGAGGCCTACGAGCGGGCGCTCGAGGAGCTCCGGCGGCTCTGGGCCGATCCGGCGCTCGCCGAGCGATGCCGGCGGGTCGCGGAGCGCGCCTTTTCCTTGCAGATGGGGATCGAGCGGTACTGGGCCATCTATGCGCGCCTCGCTGCGTTGTCGAACATCACCGTTACACAGGGCAGCGGGTCCTGCCACGGGCCAGCCCCACGGCCGTCCTCGCCGCGGCGCACGCTTCCGGCGCCGTCGGCTGCGGGCGGCGTGGGGCGCCCCGGCCCGTGTCACCCGCTGCCCAGCGGGTTTTCGACAAAGCAGCGCTTGGCCGCGAAGGGGAGCGCGTGATGGGGGCTCGTCGAGCGGGGCAGCCGCCGGTCATGATCCTGTGCGGGGGATTGGGCACGAGGCTCAGGGAGGAAACGGAGATCCGCCCCAAGCCGATGGTGGAGATCGGCGGCCGGCCGATGCTGTGGCACATCATGAAGCTCTACGCGGCGCATGGGTTTGGCGACTTCATCCTGTGCCTGGGCTACAAGGGCCACCTGATCAAGGACTATTTCCTGAACTACCGGGCCTATCAGAGCGACGTCACGATCCACCTGGGCGATTCGCGGCGCGTCGAGTATCACACCAACGGGGACGAGGACGCCTGGCGGGTGACGCTGGTGGAAACCGGCGAGTCGGCCCAGACCGGCGCGCGGGTCGCGCGGGCCGGCCGCTACGTGCGGGGCGAGACCTTCTGCCTCACGTACGGCGACGGATTGAGCAACGTGGACCTCAGCCGGTTGACGGCGTACCATCGCCAGCACGGCCGGACCGGGACGGTGACCGGCGTGCGGCCGGCCGGCCGGTTCGGCGAGCTGGATGTGGACCGCTCGGGCCGGGCCACCCAGTTCAACGAAAAGCCGCAGGTCGAGAAGGGCTTCATCAACGGCGGCTTCTTCGTGTTCCATCGCCGGTTCCTCGACCGGTACCTGGAGGATCGGGACGAGCTCATCCTGGAGCAGGAGCCGCTGCAACGGCTCGCCCGGGACGGCCAGCTCATGGTGTACCCCCACCGGGAGTTCTGGCAGCCGATGGATACCTACCGGGAGTTCAAGCTGCTGAACGACCTCTGGGCCTCAGGCAACGCGCCCTGGAAGGTGTGGAAGTAAGGTGATGACGCAGATTCGCGGAGAAGCACACCCCGTCAAGTGCCGATGACGCAGATCAGGCGTTTTATCGGCGTAATCTGTTCGGAGGGGACGGAGCTGCTCTGCGAATCGGCGTAATCCAACTGGGTGGTTTCATGGACAAGCGATTCTGGCGCGACCGGCCGGTCCTGGTGACCGGTGCGACCGGCCTGCAGGGGGCCTGGCTGACCAAGGCGCTCGTGGAGGCTCAGGCCGATGTCGTCGCCGTGGTGCGGGATTGGGTCCCCCGGTCTGAGCTGGTCCGCGCGGGGCTGCTGGAGCGCGTCAGCGTGGTGCGGGGGGATGTGCGGGATCAGGACCTGCTGGAGCGGGTGCTGGGGGAGTACGAGGTCAACACCGTCTTCCACCTGGCCGCCCAGACCATCGTGACGATCGCCAACCGCAATCCGATCTCCACCTTCGAGAGCAATATCCGCGGCACCTGGGCGGTGCTGGAGGCCTGCCGGCGCTCCAGCGCCATGCAGCAGGTCATCCTGGCGTCTTCCGACAAGGCGTACGGGGACCATGAGGAGCTGCCGTACCGGGAAGAGCTCGCGTTGCGCGGCCGGCATCCGTATGACGTGAGCAAGTCCTGCGCGGATTTGCTCGCCCAGGCCTACGGCGCCACGTACCGGCTGCCGGTGGCCGTGGCCCGCTGCGGCAACCTCTACGGCGGCGGCGACCTGAACTGGAACCGCATCATTCCGGGCACGATCCGCTCGGTCCTGCGCGGGGAGCGGCCCGTCATCCGCAGCGACGGCTCGCTGGTGCGGGATTACTTCTATGTGGAAGACGGCGCCGAGGCCTACGGCCGGCTGGCCGAAGCGCTGGCGCAGGACCAGGGGCTGGCCGGGGAGGCGTTCAACTTCAGCACCGAGCAGCCGGCGACAGTCCTGGCGATCGTCCAGCAGATCCTCGCGCTGATGGGCACGCCATCCGTCAAGCCGGTGATCCAGAACCAAGCGCCGAACGAGATCCTCCGCCAGCATCTCGATGCGTCCAAGGCGCGCCAGCGGCTGGACTGGCGGCCACGGTTCGATCTGGAGGAGGGGCTGCGCCGGACGATCGACTGGTACCGGACGTTTTTCCACGACGCTGGCCGGGCCCCGTCCCGGCGCGCCCGTCAGCCGGTTGGCGCCGCACGGCGGGAGAGGCGATGAGGGGGACCATCCGTGGCGTGGTGATCCACCCGTTGAGGCAGATCCCGGATGAGCGCGGGAAGGTCATGCACATGCTGAAGGCGACCGACCCCCACTTCGAGCGATTCGGGGAGATCTACTTCTCGATGGTCTACCCCGGGGTCGTGAAGGGATGGCACCGGCATCGCCGCATGACGATCAACTACGCGGTGCCGGTCGGGATGATCAAGCTGGTGCTGTACGACGACCGGCCGCGCTCGCCGACGCGCGGAGGGCTCCAAGAGCTGTTCATCGGGGACTCCGCCTACTGCCTGGTGAAGGTGCCCCCGATGGTGTGGAACGGGTTCAAAGGGATCAGTCCCGTGCCGGCGATCGTGGCCAACTGCGCCACGATCCCGCACGATCCGGATGAGATGGAGCGGCTCGACCCCGGGTCCGACAGGATCCCGTACGACTGGAGCCTGAAGCCCCGCTGACATGCCTGCGCACACGCGCTGCCGCATCTGCGAGACCACGTTGCCTGCGCCGTTTCTCGATCTGGGCGAGATGGCGCTCGCCAACGCGTTCCTCGCCTCGCCGGCGGAGTTCGCGCAGGAGCCCCGGTATCCGCTGGCGGTGGCGGGCTGCCCCGGATGCGGCCTGGTCCAGCTGACCCAGGTGGTGCCGGCGGAGCAGCTCTACCGGCACTACGTGTACGTCTCCTCCACCTCGGAGGCGGTGCGCCGCTACGCCCAGGAGCTGGCCGCGCGGATCGTGGGGCGCTTTCGCTTGACGCCGTCACAGCGGGTGGTGGAGCTGGGCAGCAACGACGGGTTGGTGTTGCTGGCCGTCCAGCGCCTCGGGGTGCAGGTGCTCGGGGTGGAGCCGGCGCGCAACATCGCGGCCGTGGCCAGGGCGAACGGCGTGCCGACCGTTGACGAGTTCTTCACGGCGGCCACCGCCGGCCGCCTCGCGGCCGCCGAAGGCCGCGCGTCGGTGATCCTGGGCCGCCACGTGTTCGCCCACATCGATGACCTGCACGATTTTTTTGCGGGCATCGACGCGTTGCTGGCGCCGGACGGGGCGCTGCTCATCGAAGTCCCGTATCTCGGGACCCTGATCGAGCAGCTGGAGTTTGACACGATCTACCATGAGCACCTGTCCTATCTGGCGCTCGGGCCGATGACCGCGATCTGCCGGCGGCACGGCTTTGACGTGGCGGATGTCGAGCCGGTGGCGCTCCACGGCGGCTCGGTGCTGTTCACGGTCCAGCGCGCCGGCCCGAGCCTCGCCGTCTCGCCGCGCGTCGAGGCGATGCGCCGAAAGGAGCAGGCCCTGCGCGTGAGCGATCCCGCCACCCTGCGCGCGTTCGCGCAGCGGGTCGCCGCCTGGAAGCAGGGGTTCGAATCCTGCGTGGAGCGATTGGTCGATCAGGGCGCGCGGCTCGCCGGCTACGGCGCGGCGGCCAAGGCGAACACCCTGCTGAACTACTGCCCGGGCGTGGCCAGGCGGCTCACGTGCCTGCTGGACCGCAGCCCGCACAAGCAGGGCCGGTTGACGCCGGGCGCGCACCTGCCGGTCGTCGACCCGGATCGCTGGGAGGCCGACGGCACCTCGCACCTGCTCATCCTCGCCTGGAATTTCAAGGACGAGATCATGCGGCAGATGCGGCCGTTCGCCGAGCGGGGCGGCCGGTTCGTGATCCCGATTCCGACGCCCGAGGTCGTGTCAGTCGGATGACGCGCATGCCCGCCAGCTGCGGGGTGGGCTCGCCTGCGGGGCGCGGCGTCGCTCCGGCCGCCCAGCGTGCGGCCGGTCGCTCAAAAGGTGTCAGATACTGCTCTGTCGAAAAGCCGCGGTTCCAGAGCAAAAAGTGTCAGACACGTTTCCCGCTGCGAGACGACAGGTCAAAAGGTGTCTGACACTTTTTGCGATGCGCAGCGGCCTGCCGGCCAGGCAGGACCCGGCGGGCTAGCGTTAGACCGGCGGGCTGAGGTGGGGAGAGGATGACGCGGGTGCTGGTGATCGGGGCGGCAGGCCAGCTCGGGCGCGCCCTGTGCGAGGCGCTCCGGCAGGCGCAGCATGAGGTGGTCGAAAGCGTCCGCCGCGCACCGCAGCCAGGCCAGCTCTGCGTGGATCTCGAGGCGCCTGCTGATGCGATCGCGGCGGTGCGGCGGTGTGCGCCGGACTGGATCCTGATCGCCGGCGCCTTCTGCAATGTGGACCTGGCCGAGACGGAAGCCGCTCGATGTCGCACGGTGAACGTGGAAGGCCCCCGGGCCATCGCCGCCTACGCCCAGGCCGCTGGCTGCCGGGTGGTCTATTACTCCACCGACCAGGTCTTTGATGGGACGCGCGAGTCGTGCCGGGAGACGGATCCCGTCAACCCGCTGAATGCGTACGCGCAGAGCAAGGCCCAGGGCGAAGCGGCGATCCGATCGGCGCTTCCGGATCGGCATCTCATTCTCCGAAGCGCGTGGCTCTACGGCCCGGACCCGGCACGGCGCAACTTCGCGCTGCGCCTCATCGACACGCTCAGCGCCGGATCTGCCGTGCGCGTGCCGTCGGATCAGTGGGGGACCCCGACGTACACGGAGGATCTGGCCGAGGTGACGCGGTTCCTGATGGCGCGCGGCCGGTGCGGGACGCTCCACGCCACCGGGCCGGAGCTCATCGATCGGGTCTCGCTGGCCCGGCGCATCTGCGCCGCTTTCGAGCTAGATGAGCGCCAGGTGGTGCCGACCCCGACCGCCCAGCTGCGGCAGCCGGCCAGACGCGCCCTGCGCGTCCGGCTGGAAGGCGGGGCGCTTCAGGCGGTCGGTGCCGGGCCGCTGCGAGGGGTTGAGGAGGGGCTGGCCGCGCTGCGCCAGTGGCAGAGAAACAGTGCCTGGCCCGTTTCCATCGTCGGATGAGTCAGTCCGTCCCGTTGGTGTCGATTTGCGTGCCGACCTCCAACCGGGCCGCCGCCCTGCGTGCGGGGCTCACGGACGCCCGCCGGCAGGACTACCCCCGGATCGAGATCCTGATCAGCGACAACGCCTCGGATGATGAGACCCCGCAGGTCTGCCGCGAGGCCGCGGCGCAGGATCCGCGGATCCGGTACGTCCGCCAGCCGGCCAACATCGGGCTCTACCGGAATCACAACTTCTGCGTCGAGGAAAGCCGCGGGGACTTCCTGTGTTTTTTCCATGACCACGACGAGCGCGATCCGACGATGATCAGCCGGTACGTCGCCTTCCTCCGGCGCCATCCGGATGTCGGCGCGGTCTGCTCAAACTGGGAGCTGATCGACGAGGCGGGCCGATGCCTCGGCGTGCGGGATCACCCCGTGCCGTCCGTGATGCCGGGGCTGGACTTTATCGACCGGACGATTCGCAGCGGCCGGTGCTCGCTCGGCATTCCGGGGACGATGGTCCGCCGGGGCGCCTTGGGGGACATCCGGTTCGACCCGGAGGGTCCGATCGGGTTCGGCGACTTCCCGGTGTGGTGTCAGCTCGCCGAGCGCTCGCCGATCGGGCACCTGCCCGGGCGGCTGTGGCGTTGGCGCCAACTGCGCTCGTCCCAGAGCGCGTGCACGGTGGAGACCATGGTGCGCGATTACGAGGCCGCGCTGGCGGCCTACTGCGATGCCCACCTGGCGCGCTGGCCGGGCCACGCCCGCCTCGTGGCCGCGTGGCGGCGGGCGATCCGCCGCTACATCTTCTGGGCCCTGGCGTTTGAGCTCGGGCTCCAGCACCGCCCCCGGCCGGCGGGGAGGCTGCGGCGCGGCGCGACGCTGTTTGAACTCTTGGACTACCGGCTCGAGCCCGCCGCGCTCCAGCGGGTGGTGCAGCAGTTGCGCGCGTACCGCACCGGCCCCATGGAGACGTTGGCCGCCGCGGCCATCGCCGGCCTGATCCGGTGCCGTCTGCCAGGGCTCTTCGCGTGGGCGACCGATCACAGCTTGGCGTTTCGGCGGCTGTTGCGCTTGCAGTGAGGAGACGACCGTGAAGCTTCGGCTCTTAGACTGGCTGGCCTGCCCGGATTGCGGCGGGCCGGTCGAGGCGGAGGCGTTCAGGCGGGATGACGCCAGCGGCGAGATCGAGGAGGGGCTGCTGCGCAGCGGCTGCGGGCGGGTCTACCCGGTGGTCCAGGCGATCCCGCGCATGCTCGATGAAGGCGTGGAGCTGTTCCCCGAATTTGCCAGGCGGTACGCGGATCGGCTGCCGCCGGAGCGCCGCCAACCGGCCGGCGGCAGGTTTTCCGTGTCCGAGCGGTTGATCCGCCGCACCATGGAGAGCTTCGGCTACCAGTGGACGCTCTTCCCGGAGATGGTCATCGATTTCCGGGAGAATTTCCTCCGGTACATGGAGCCGTTGACGGAGTCCTTTTTCCGCGGGAAAGTCGGCATCGACCTCGGCTGCGGCTTCGGCCGGCATGTCTACAACGCGGCCCAGTGCGGGGCGGAGATGGTCGGCGTGGACTTAAGCCGCGCCATCGATGCCGCGCGGCGGAACACCCGGCGACTGGCCAACGTCCATCTCGTCCAGGCCAATCTGTACCGCCTGCCGTTCCGGCGGCAGTGCTTCGATTTCGCCTACAGCCTCGGGGTCCTGCATCACCTCCCTGATCCCGAGCGGGGGTTTGCGTGCCTGTGGCCGCTGGTCAAGCCGGGCGGCACCGTGCTCATCTGGGTCTACAGCAAGAGCCGGCGGGTGACCAATTGGCTGCTGGAGACCGTCCGCGGCATCACGACCCGCCTCTCCGCACGGGCGCAGACGGCCATCGCCTATGCGTGCGCCGCGGCGGACTGGTCGCTGTTCATCGCGCCGTACCGGATCGGATCGCGCCTGCCCGTGATCGGCCGCCTCGTGGACCAAATCACCTTTCCTCGGCTCAAAGTCTACAGCGCGTACCCCTTCCAAGTCGTCTGCGCGGACTGGCTCGACCGCCTGACGGCGCCCATCCGGTTTTACTACGACGGGCAGGATTTGGACGGCTGGTTCCGGCGGGCCGGACTGGATCAGATCCGGGTCCACGCGACCGGCTTGTTCGGTTGGACGGCCTGCGGGCAGACCGCGCCGACTGAGCACCCGTCCCCTATCCCGTCATGACGAGTCTCGTGTCCATCGTCTGCGTCTCCGCAGGAATCGTGGTGGCCGGCAGTGGGCTGCTCTGGTGGCTCGCGCGCGCGCCGGATGATCGGCGGCTGCGCCCCATCCTGCTCACCTCGTTCTGGATTCGGGCGTCGCTGGGGATCGCGCTCTACGCCATCTCCTTCCAGCACTGGCCCATCCTGCCCTCCCTGCACGTCCAAGACGGGTTCTGGACCTTTGCGCTCGACGCCCGCCTCTACCATTCCTGGGGCGTCACGATCGCCGAGGCCTGGCAACATGGCATCGAGCTGCCTGATTCGGGAGCCACGTACGACTATTACGCGATCATCGCGGCGATCTACCGGCTGCTCGGAGCCCACCCGCTCTACGCGATTCTGCTGCACGCCTGGCTCGGGGCGCTGACCGGATGGCTGGCGTACCGTATCGGCCAGCGGCTCTTCGACGCGCGGAGCGCCTTGCGTGGGGCGCTCCTCGTGAGTTTTTGGCCCTCATCGGTGCTCTGGTCCACCCAGATCCTCAGGGATTCAATCAGTTGGTCTCTCATCCTGGCCGTCCTGTGGCTGGTCGCCCTGATGGTTGGACCGGATGCCCGGCCCCTTCGCGTCCGGGGATGGCGGTGGGCGCTGCAGGCCGCGGCCCTTGCCGGCGCGACCATCCTGCTGGCACGGCTCCGGGTCTACCTGGGCCCCATCCTGGTCGTGACGGCGCTTGTGACGCTTGTCCCGGCTGGCTTCATGAACCGTCGGGTGGGCCGGCCTCTGTGGCGCACCATCTCGCTGATCAGCCGCCGGGTGGGCCGGCCTCTGTGGCGCACCATCTCGCTGATCAGCCGCCGGGTGGGCCGGCCCATCTGGCGTTGTGCCCGCCTCATCCGCCGTCCGGTCGTTCAGGCCGCATGGCCGGCAAGCGTGGCGGCCCTGGTGATCATCGCCGTGGTGGTGGCGAGGGATCTGGATACGACCCGGCTCGTCTCGCCAGCGCATCCTGAGGAAGGGCACGTCAGGCTCGGCCTGCAGCATCAGCGGTCCGGCGATCTCGCGCAGGCGGAGGTGGAGTTCAAACGGGCGATCCAGCTCCGGGCGGACTACCAGCCGGCCTACCGGCTGTTGGCAGACCTGTTGTCCAAGGCGAACCGGCCGGAGGAGGCGCTTGAGGTCTGCGCGAGTTGGCCAGGCGCCGACGACGATGGCGCGATGCGCCAGTGCGTCAGCCAGCTCAAGGCTCGCTTGAGCGAGCAGGCGCTTGTCCGGAAGCCGGATGCCACGCAGGCGGCGCCGGCGGTGCCGCCTGCCATGGCGCAGGCGCCCGCAGCCCCCCAGGCGCCTGGAGAGATGGGAGTCGCTCCCCCATCGCCCGCCACCAGCGCGCGCCTCGGACCGAAGCCACGCCGACGCCGCTGGGGGAAGAATACGCCGCCTGAGGTGGAGGCCGGGCCGGCCCAGAGCGTTCCCGATCCCCAGTCGGTGGTCCTGAAGGGGGAGGTGGTCGATGACGGGCGGCCCACCAACACCCTGACGTACCACTGGACCCAGATCTTCGGCCCGGCCCCCGCGCGCTTCGCCACCCCCAACGCCCTGGAGACCAGGGTGGAGCTGCCCGCGCGCGGGCGCTATAACTTCTATTTCACCGCCTCGGATGGGGACCTCAGCGGCTTCGATGGGCTCTTCGTCACCGTAGAACCGCTCCCAAATACGCCGCCGAAGGTGGAGGCCGGGCCGGCCCAGAGCGTTCCCGATCCCCAGTCGGTGGTCCTGAAGGGGGAGGTGGTCGATGACGGGCGGCCCACCAACACCCTGACGTACCACTGGACCCAGATCTTCGGCCCGGCCCCCGCGCGCTTCGCCACCCCCAACGCCCTGGAGACCAGGGTGGAGCTGCCCGCGCGCGGGCGCTATAACTTCTATTTCACCGCCTCGGATGGGGACCTCAGCGGCTTCGATGGGCTCTTCGTCACCGTGGAGGGCTTCCCGGTGCTGGCAGCGCCCCCGACCGAAACCCAGCCTCGCCTCGCCCTCCACCCCCCGTCAACCGCCCCCCTCATGACCCGGCTGATCACCCAGGGGATGGCCGTGGTGCATGAGATGAGCCCCCAGTGGCTCTCGTCCCTTCGGACCAGCGTCGTCATGGGCGGCGGCGAGTTGATGGACGCGCAGAAGGAGATCTTGCAGCCGTTCGACCTGATCACCTATCTGCCCCGCGCGCTGCTCGTGGGGTTTCTCGCCCCGTTTCCGCAGCAGTGGTTCGATACCAGCGGCAGCACGGGGGCGATGCGGCTCTTCGCGGGGGTGGAGATGGCCGTGAGCTATCTGCTCCTGATCGGGCTCGTGCTGCGCGCCTGGCGAGCGATCCGTCTGTTTGGGCCGATCGGCTGCGTCCGGCTCGCGATCCGGCGGATGCCGCTTGGGGGGTGGTTCCTCCTCGTCTACGGCCTGGTCATGGGGGCAGGCGTGTCCCTCGTCATGGCGAACATGGGGACGCTCTTCCGGATCCGGCTGCTGTTCTGGCTGCCGTTGCTCATCCTGGTGGCGGCCGCGGATCCGCTCGGCAGCTCCCGGTGGCGCCAATGGCTCAGTCGCTGGATCGCGCGATGGCGCGGCGGGCGTCCCGCCCAAGTCATGAAGCCGGAACCGGTCGGCGAGCCAACACCCGTGACGACCTCCATGGAACCGGTCGCCGGCGCGCGGGAGCCACGCTGATGTGCGGGCTGGTGGGCCTGGTCCACTTCGACGGGCAGCCGATTGACGTCGGCCTTCTTGGCCGGATGACCGACGCCCTGGCCCATCGGGGGCCTGACGCCAGGGGGCTGCAGGTCGTCTCGGGCGGCGCGGCGCGCGTCGGCCTGGGCCATACGCGGCTGAAAATCGTGGATTGCTCGGAGGCGGCCGGCCAGCCCATGTCGAATGACGACGGCTCGATCTGGGTGGTCTTCAACGGCGAGATCTACAACTTCAGGGAGCTGCGGGCGTCGCGGGAAGCGCGGGGGGATCGCTTCAAGACCTCGTCGGATACCGAGGTGCTCCTGCGGCTGTATGAAGCGGAGGGCGAGCGATGCCTCGAGCGGCTCGACGGGATGTTCGCCTTCGCCGTCTGGGACAGCCGGCGGGGCGGCCTGCTCCTGGCCCGCGATCGTGTCGGCAAGAAACCGCTCTTCTACTGCGCCACGCCGACGCGGATCGCGTTTGCGTCGGAGATCAAGGCGCTCCTGCGCCATCCCGAGATCGCGCCGGAGGTCAACGTCGAGGCGCTGCCGGCGTTGTTCCTCTACGGCTACGTGCCGACGCCGCAGACGTGCTACCGCGGCATCCGCTCGCTGCCGCCGGGGCACCTGCTGCGCGCCGGCGCCGACGGCCGGATCCGCGTCGAGGAGTACTGGGACGTCCCCTTGGCTGCTGCCGCGCCTCGACGCCGGGTCGCTGATGCGGAGGCGCTGGCCAGGGTCCGGGAGCTGGTCATCGCGGCGGTGCGGCGCCGGCTCATTGCGGATGTGCCGCTGGGGGCGTTCCTCAGCGGCGGCATCGATTCCACCGTCGTCGTCGGGATCATGAGCCGGCTGATGGGCGAGCCGGTCCGCACCTTCAGCATCGGGTTCGCGGGCGATGCCCGGTTCGATGAGACCGCCTACGCGCGGCTCGCGGCGCGCCGGTTCGGCACGGCGCACACCGAGTTTGTGGCGCAGCCCTCCTCGGTCGCGCTCGTCGAGGAGCTCGTCTGGCACCACGATGGGCCGTTCGCCGATTCCTCCGCGATCCCGACGTACCTGCTGTCGCGCCAGACGCGCCGGCACGTCACCGTCGCCCTGAACGGGGACGGCGGCGATGAGCTGTTCGCCGGCTACCTGCGCTTCTACGCGGCGCTCGTCGCGGAGCGTGCGCCGCGCTGGGCCCGCCGCGCCGCCGGACGGCTCCTGGCTGGCCTGCCCGACTGGAGCACCCCCCGCAGCCTCCCTGCGCGGCTGCGGAAATTCGTGGGCAGCGCGGCCCTGCCGTTCACCGAGCGGTTCACGCGGTGGATCTCGGTGTTCTACGAGGATCTGCCGCGGCTGCTGGGGGGAGAGGGCGCCGGCAGCGCCCCGGAGCCGCTCGCCAGGCTCCAGCCGTACCTGGCGCGGTGCCAGGAGGCCTCCCCCTTGAGCCGGCTCCTCTACCTCAACCTCAAGACCTACCTGCTGGATGATCTCCTGGTGAAAATGGACCGCTGCTCGATGGCGCATGGCCTGGAGACCCGCTCCCCGTTGCTGGACCGAGACCTCATCCACTACGTCTTCGGGCTGCCGGATCGCCTGAAGCTCCGGTGGGGCCGGACCAAGGTCATCCTGCGGGACGCCTTCGCGGACCTGATTCCTCCCGAGATCCTCCGGCGAGGGAAGATGGGTTTCGGCGTGCCGCTGCGCGCGTGGTTCACCAGCGACCTGCGCGAGGGGCTTCAGGACGCGCTGCTCGCGCCCGACGCGCGCCTGCGCCGCTACGTCGACGCCGGCTATGTCGAACACCTCTGCCACGAGTATCTTGACGGCCGGGCGGACCACTCGCATCGGATCTGGACCTTGTTGACGTTCGAGGTGTGGCTGCGCAATCTGTCGTTGGAGCCCGTGGCCGGCGAGCCGACGGCTGCCCCAGTTGACGCGATGGTGACCGCCTCATGAGCGACCAGGATTCGTCTGCGGCATCCTCCGGTGGAGCGGTGTCGCTCGAGCGCCTGGCCGAGGTGCTGGCGACGGTGCAGCGGCAGTGCCCTGAGCTGGCCGTGCTGGCTATTCGCTGGATGCATCTCAGGCATCCGCTCCATCCGCTCCAGGACGCGCTCCTGCGCGGCGCGCCAGCTCCAGGCGGGAGCGGACCGCTCAGGGGGATCCGTCGGCTGACGGAGAGCGTGATCTACGCGGGGTACTGCTGGGGCCGGCTCCTGGCCCTGCGCCTTCGGACGCGGCAGGAGCTGGCGGCGGTGACGCGCCAATCCTTCGACCTCATCGCCAAAAGCTGGGTGCGCAGCATGGAGGGCGCAGACTGCGACGGGGACTTCTACTACGGAGACCTGCAACAGCGGTTGGCGCGGCAGGGCATCCGGGTGCTGCTGCTCTGCGGCAACCTCGGTGGCGAGGGGTGGACGCGGTTTGCGAAGGCGTGCGCGCGCGCGCCGTTGCCGCGGCTGTCGGAGCTGTGCCTGCTGCCGCTCGCGGCCCCGCTGCGCATGCTGGCGCGGCAGTGGCGCGCCTGCCGCCGGCTTCGGCGCCTTGCGGCCACGGCCGAGGATGCGCTGGTGAAGCGGATCAGCCGGCTCGCCAGCCTCGAGTGCCTGGCCCCGGAAACGGCCCGCGCCGGGTTCTATTATTGGATCGGCCAGACCGCCGTCCGCGCGTGGCGGCCCCGCGCCTTCCTGACCGTCTACGAAGCGCAGGGATGGGAGCAGGCCCTGCGGTGGGGCCTCAAGACGGCAGACCCAGCCTGCTGCGTGCTCGGCTACCAGCACACCTTTGTCTTTCCGGAGGCCCGATCGCTGGTGGCCCCGCCGCGCACGACCGGCCTGCCGCTGCATCCGGATGTCGTGCTGTGCCTGGGCCAGAGGCCGCGCGAGCAGCTGCGGGCAGGGCATGAGCCGTACGGCGCCCGGCTGGTGCCGTTCGGCAGCTTGTGGTACCGCCCCGCACGCGCCGAGGCGCCGGCGGCGCCGTCGCGTCGCACGGTCTTGGTCGTGCCTGAGGGGCATCCTTCAGCGGTGCAGCCGCTCTTTCAATTTGCGTGCGCCTGCGCGCGCCGCCTGCCGTCCTACACGTTCCTCCTCAGGGGCCATCCGGTGTTCCCCCGGACGCCGGCCCTGCGAGCGGTGCTGGAGGGGCTCCCGCAGCAGCCGAATGCGGTCTTCTCCGAGCGCCACGTCCTCGAGGACGACATCGGACGGTCGTCCATCGTCTTGTATCGCGGGTCATGGGCTGTGGTGTCCGCGATCCTGCACGGCCTGCTGCCCGTCTACGTGATGCTGCCTGGCGGCGACGGCCACGATCCGCTCGCCGGGCTGACGGCGTGGCACGCACGGTGCGAGACGCCTGAGGAGCTAGCGGGGGTGCTCGCCCGTCATGAGCGCGCCCCGCGGGACCGCCTGGAGGCGGACTGGCGGGCTGCGGCGCAGGATCTGCACGACTGGACCGGTCCAGTGACCGAGGCATCGCTTGAGGCCTTGCTCGAGGCGGCGGGCCTGAGGAGCCAGGCGAGAGCTATCACGGAGGCGATCCATGCCTGAGACGGTGATCGCGGTGATTCCCATTCGCGGCTCGGATGAAGAGTTCGCCGACGGTCCGCTGCCGCGGCTTGGCGGACGGCCGTTGATTGAGTATACGCTCCTCGCGGCCAAGGAGGCGAAGCGCCTGGATCGGATGCTCGTCTCCACGGACAGCTCGGCGATCGCCGAGGCGTGCCGAGGCTATGGGGTCGAGGCGCCGTTCCTGAGGCCGGTGTCGCTGAGCGAGCCCGGCGTCGCTGAGACCGCTGTCTTGCGCCATGCCGTCGAATGGCTGGAGCGGCAGGAGGGCTATCGGGTGGACTGGGTGGTCAAGCTGGAGATCACGCACCCGTTTCGCCCGCCCGGGATCATCGACCGGGTGATTGAGACGGCGCTGGCCACGCCGGTCGATTCCGCCTTCCTGGCATACGAAGAGATCCACAGCTATTGGACGCTCGACGAGCAGGGTCAGCCGCAGCAGGTGGGCCAGGAGGTCGACGTGCCGCGGACCGCCCGCCGCCCGTTTTATCGGGACGTCAGCGGGCTGGCCGCGATCACGCGGGCGTCGAACCTCAGGGCGGGGTCGCTGTATGGCGAGCGGATCGGGCTCATCCCCTGCCATGAGCTCGTTGCGATCGTGGACACCCACGAGGGCCCCACGGGTCCCGATGGCAAGCGCGCAGGATTCCGCCTGGCCGAGCTGCTGGCCCCTGACTACCACCGGATCATGGCCGAATGCAAAACGGGCTGACGCAAGGCGAGCTCACGCGCGCCCTGCAGGCGCTGCAGGCCGCGGTGGAGCAACGGGATCCGGCCGGGATCCAGGCGTTGCTGCGTCTGACCGTCAGCTACAGCCTCTATGCCGCCTTTGACGCCTTGCGGTGCGAGGACCGGCCCTTTGACCGGGCGGCCTTCGCAGCCCGGGTCCGGTCGGTCCAGCGCCTCGTCGAGCAGTCACCGGCGATCGCCGCGCAGCCGGCGCGCACGCCGCAGTGGACGGCCGAAGCGTTCGTGGCCGAGCTCTACAGCCGCTGCTGGGCCCACTATGACGACGCGGCGTTCGTGGAGACGATCGGGCTCTTCGAGGAGCGGTTCCGGCTCAACGAGGTCGAGCCCGGCTTCCTCCGGGGCGCCGAGTGCCTCGATGCGGGGTGCGGCAGCGGCCGGTTCACGCTCGCCATGGCGAAGCTGGGCGCGCGTCGGTCGGTGGGGATTGACCTCAGCGAGCGGGCGGTGCGCGAGGCGGCTGAGCGCAGCCGGCGGCTGGGAGGGGGCGATACGGTGACCTTTTGCCAGGGGTCGGTGCTCGACATGCCGACGGCGTGGGCCGGCCGGTTCGACTTCGTCTGTTCGAGCGGGGTGCTCCACCACACCCTGAGCCCCGTCAAGGGCTTGGAGGAAATCTTCCGCGTGCTCAGGCCAGGCGGGCGGGCGTACGTGTTCGTCTACGGCTCCGGCGGGCTGTTCTGGGCGCTGGTGGACGTGATCCGGGCGCTCGTCGAGCCCGTGCCGCTGGAGCTCGCCGACGCGTGGCTGCAGAGCCTGGGGGTGCCGCCGGGGAAGCTCTTCAACTGCCTCGACCACTGGTACACGCCGATCCAGGAGCGGGTGACGCAGCAGGAGTTCGAGTCGCGCGTGCGCCGATGCGGCTTCACAGGGCTACGGTTCATGCCCCGCGCGAAAGTGTACGACGCCTCGGAGCGCCGGGTGCGGTTCCCGGAAGAGCGTGACCTCGTCGGCGAGGGGGACATGCGCTACCTCGTGGAGAAACCGGCGTAAGGGGGCTTGGGATGCGCGTGGCGCTGCTGAACCTCATCTCGACGCCGGCGGCGGTCCTGCCCCGGTTGGGGCTGCGGCTGAGCGTCGGCCTCAGCTCCGAGGATCCGATGGTCGGGCGCCACCCGTCAGAGCCCTATGCGATGTATCTCAGCGTGTATGCGCCGGATGGGACCTTCGCGAAGCGGCTGGCGCTGGGGCGGATCGAGCCGCGGCGCCGCCGGCTGCTGGACGTGTCGTCGCTGCTGACGCCGTTTGGCTTTGACGACAACCATCTCGTCGTGGCGCATCGCGTGCCGGCGAGCCTGGCGGACCGGTATGGGGTCGTGGACGAACCGGTGGTCCTGGCCGGGGAACCGGACTACGGGTGGTTCCGGGCCTACGTGCAGTACGCCTACCCCGACAGCCTCGGGGCGCACGGCAGCGTCATCTATGAGGTCCCGCCCCGGTTCAATGAGCCCTCCCCCGGCGCGCGGCCCCCGGTGGTCCTCACGTTCACCACGAAGATCGTCCTCTCGGCCATGGTGAAGACCTACGTCGTGCTGGTCAACCACTCGACCGATCCGTCCTACGCGACGACGGCCGACTACCGCTTTGCCGTGCACGCCGGCGATGGGGTCCGGGCGGCGGTCGGGCGGTGCGCGGTCGACCCGTTTACGGTCCGCGTCATCGACCTGAGCCACGCCATCCCGGAGCGGCGCGCGGCCTGCGCCCGCGATCCGCAGGACGGCCTGGCCCACTTCTGCTTGTATGGCATCTGCGAGAACGCCGCCGTCGCGGTGCTGGTCCTCAATCTCGCGCCGGCCGCCGGCGGGGTCAGCATCGAGCACACGCACCCGACGCAAACCTACCTGCTGGCGCCGGCGGATGAGAAGCAACGGATCAAGCGGGAGGCCATCGCGGCATGGCGCGGCCTCATGGCGGCTACAGGAGACGACGAGCCATGAACGCGGTCGCGCAGGCGCTGACACGACTCGCCCCGCCCCCGGTCAGGCGGATCGGCGGCGGGCTCGCGCGCCGGTGGCAGGGGGTGGGGCTGCCGGCGGCGGGCCGCGGCACGGTGCAGGATCTCTACTACTGGGTCGCGGACGGGGACGTGGACACGAACGTGCTGCTCAACAATTTCTACAGCGTGTTCTTTCCGACGGTCGCGACGGACACGCGCGGCGCGGTGACCGTCTTTGATGCCGGCGGCCACCGCCTGGGCGCGACGGAGGTGGCGGTGGGGCACCTGCAGTGCGCGAAGCTGACCCTGTCGCGCCTGCTGCGCCAGTGGCCTCGCGAGGGCGCCGCGGCGCCGCCGTTCGGCGGCCTGCTGTTCCATCTGGAGGTCCCGCCGGCGGTGCTGGAGCGGCTCGCCGGGATCCCGGGGCCGTGGTATTTCTGGCACCGGTTTTACATCGAATACGTGACCGCCGCCTCCCAGCCGGCGTTCGTCCACTGCGTTGACAAGACCTGGGTGCTCCGCCACGGCGCGCGCCGGCCGCTGGCGTGGTATCGTCGGCCCCGGCCGCGCGACTGGGCCCCGGAGATGCCGTTGAATATCGCGGACTATCGCCGGCTGTTCGTGATCCTCATGAACCGCACGCGCCAGCCCGCCACGCTGACCTTGACGGTGGAGGATTGCCACGACCGCGCCGAGCGGTTCACGGCCACGATCCCGCCACACGGCGTGCACCGGTTTGAGCTGACCCGCGAGCGCCTGCGAGGGCTGGCGCCCCGGGAGCTGCGGATGCGCGTGTCCGGATTGCCGACGACGTGGGCGCGGCCGGTCCTCTTCAAGGAATTTGCGAACGGGACGATCTCGACCATGCACTGTTGACGCGATGTGCGGCATCTTCGGCGCCATAGGTCGTGCGGGCACGGAGGCGCTGGCGCGCCAGGTGCTGGAACGCCTCAGGCACCGCGGCCCTGACGATGAAGGGATCCAGCGGTTTGCGGACGGGTGGCTGGCGCACACGCGGCTGTCCATCATCGACCTGAGCGCGTCCGGCCGCCAGCCGATGGCGAACGCGCGCGGCACCGCCTGGATCGCCTATAACGGGGAGATCTACAACTACCAGGAGCTGCGCGAGGAGCTCTCCGGCTATCCCTTCCGGACGCGCACCGACACCGAGGTCATCCTGGCG
Source organism: uncultured Planctomycetales bacterium (assembly GCA_964556925.1). Lineage (GTDB taxonomy): Bacteria > Omnitrophota > Gorgyraeia > Aquiviventales > Aquiviventaceae > CAZKXY01. The sequence continues at coordinate 60,873 of CAZKXY010000002.1, forward strand.
GCCTACGAGCGCTGGGGCGACGACTGCGTCCGGCATCTCCGGGGGATGTTCGCGTTCGGGCTCTGGGATCTGGCGCGGCGCGAGCTGTTCTGCGCGACCGACCGGTTCGGCATCAAGCCGCTCTACTATGCGTGGGATGGGAGGCGGTTCGTCTTCTGCTCGGAGGTGACCCCGATGGCGCTGTGCGGCGTGCCGCTGGCGCCGAACGAGCAGGCGCTGTACGCGTATCTGGCCTGCGGGCTGTTGGATCATGGGCCGGACACCCTGTTCGAGGGCATCCGGCAGCTCCGCCCCGGCACCACGCTGACCCTCCACGAGGGATCGCTCGCGATCCGTCGGTACTGGGATGTGCCCGACGGCGAGGACCGGCGGGAGGAGGATCCGTCCGCGCTTAAGGCGCGCATCGAGGCGAGGTTGCTCGACGCGGTCCGGCTGCATCTGCGGGGGGATGTGGAGGTGGGGCTCAGCCTCAGCGCCGGCTTGGATTCCACCCTGTTGCGCGCGCTGGTCCTCGAGCTCGACGGCCGGGCTGCGCCGCTGCAGTGTTTCACGTACGCCTTCCCCGGCACCCCGTACGACGAAGGGCCAGCGGCCCGCGCGGAGGCGCCCGACCGTTGTCGGGTCCACGCGATTGACGTCCGGCCCGAGCGCGCGCTGGAGGAGCTCTCGCGGCTGGTGGAGGTCATGGAGGGGCCGGTCGGAGGGTTGGGCATTTATGGGTACTGGCGCAGCGCCCAGCTCGCCGCCGATCAGGGGATCAAGGTGCTCCTGGATGGGCAGGGGGCCGACGAGACGTTTGCCGGCTACCGCTATTACTATGAGGCGAAGCTCCGGCAGCTCTGGGAGCAGGGCCGGCGCGATGCGGCGATGGACGAGTTCCGGCAGTTGTGCGAGCTGCACGCCGAGCCGGTCCGCCGGTTCGAGCCGGGGCGATCTGTGCCGGTGGCTGAGGCAGGGGTCCTGGCGCCGGACAGCACCCCGCTGACCAGCACCTATGCGCATCCGGACTTCGCCGCCCGCGCGCGCGGTCGCCGGGAGGACTTCCCGGCGCCGTTTGCCTGCGCGGTGAAGAACGCGATGTATCGCGACCTCGTCTTCCTGAAGATCCCGAAGCTGTTGCGGTTTCAGGATAAGTGCGCGATGGCCTGGGGCGTGGAGGTCCGCGTGCCGTACCTGGATCACCCCTTGGTGGAAGCGCTCTTCGCGGCGCCGACCGACCGGTTGCTGGCGGCCGGCCGGCCCAAAGCCCTCCTGCGGGCGATTGCCCGGCGCTACCTGTCAGGGGACTGCCTGAGCGCTCCGAAGCGCTACGTGGCGGCGCCCCAGCGGGAGTGGATCAAGACCGTGTGGCGGCGGCCGATCGAGGAGATGATTCAGGACTCCGTGCTGGCCGCGCGCGGCTATATCCTCAAGGACGCCTTGCTGAGCCAGTTCCAGGCCTACGTCGACAGCCCGGCGTTGGGCAACTCGTTCTTCATCTGGAAGTTCGTCAATCTCGAGCTCTGGTACCGGCGGTTTTGCGCCGCCTCGCAGCCCGCCGGCTTGGCCGCGGGGCATCCCTGAGCTGATGCGGCCCCCGATGGACATTGTGCAGGTGGGCTTGGGCAACTTCGGCAAGCGGCACCTGGAGGCCTGGCGCCGCTTGGGCTTCGGCGAGCGGCTCTGGATCGTCGAGCCGGACGAGGCGAAGTGGCCGGAGGCGCGCCGCGCCGAGATCCCCGAGCGGCGGATCCTCCGGTCGCTGGATGCGGCGCTGGAGCGCGCGCCGCTGGTCGATCTCGTCACGCCGACCGACAGCCATGACGCGCTCTGCCGGCAGGCGCTGGACGCCGGGAAGGACGTCTTCGTCGAGAAACCCATGACGATGACCTCGGCGCAGGCCAGGGCATTGGCCGCGCTGGCCGAGGGACGCGGCCGCCTGATCCAAGTCGGCTATTACTACCGCTTCCATCCGGCCGCGCGCCGGCTCAAGGCGGATGTCGAGGCCGGGCGGCTTGGGCGGCTGCGCTATCTCAGCGGGACGTTCTGCGGGTTCAAGCGCGCGCGGAATGACGTGGGGGTCATGCACACGGACGGCATCCACTTCCTCGACCTGTTCAACTGGCTGCTCGGCCGCCCGCCGGTCGAGGTGGACGCGGTCTGCCGCGACCACTTCGGGCGGGGGCTGGAGGATTTCTCCATCGCGCTCCTGACCTATCCGGACGGGGCGGTGGGGAAGGTGGAGTCCGGCTACATCCAGCCCGGCCGGTGGGAGGATCGCGTGGTGGCTGGGGCGATGACGACCAAGGAGCTGGTCGCCGTCGGCGAGGCCGCGACGGCCGAGATTGATTTCGAAGCGGGCAGCTATCGGCTGACCGAGGTCCGGCATGAGCCGGTGAACGGCGTGTGGACGCCGCGCTTCGGTCAGCGGGCCGAGGAGTCGGCCGGCGTCGTGGACCCGGCGCAGATGATCGGCTGGGAGCTGGAGGCGTTCCTGTCCTGTGTGGCGAACCGGCAGCCGACCGCGGCCGGGCCGGTGGAGTGCGGGGTCGCGTTGGCCGCGGTGATGGAAGCGCTGTACGAGTCAGCGACCTGCCGCGAGCGGGTGGCGGTGGACCTGGACTCGCTTGTACGGGGATGAGGCGCTGTCGGGCACGGCGGTTCGAGCGGCGAGGACGCCGTGGGGTGCGCGGCGGCCTGTCTGCCCGGCAGGCAGGCAGGACCCGCTGCCAGGCGACTGTTCGAGCGAGGAGATGAAAGATATCAGTGGGGAGGATCTCGTGTCGAACCTGAAGCTGGCGGCCAAGCGCGACGAGTCGCACCGGAGCGTCGTGCGGGTGAAGTCGCACGCCATCGGGGGCGAGGGCTTCACCGTGATCGCCGGCCCGTGCGCGGTCGAAGGCCGCGACCAGATCCTGGAGATCGCCGGGCGGGTCAAGGCGGCCGGGGCGCATCTGTTGCGCGGCGGGGCCTTCAAGCCGCTGACGTTTCCGTACCGCAACGCCCAGACGTTCGAGCTGGGGGAAGCGGGGTTGCGGTACTTGCGGGAGGCGGGCGATCGGACCGCCCTTCCCGTGGTGACGGAAGTGCTCGACGTGCGGCTCGTGGACACCGTGGCGCAGTACGCCGACATGCTCCAGATCGGCGCGCGGAACATGCAGAACTTCCCATTGCTTGAAGCCGTGGCCAAGACGGGCAAGCCCGTCCTCTTGAAGCGGCACTTCGGCGCGTCGCTGCGCGACTGGTTGGGCGCGGCGGAGTACCTGCTCTATCATGGGAACGCCTCGGTCGCGCTGTGCGAGCGGGGTGTCGCGGCTCCCCATACGCACGCGCCGGCCTCGCGCTTCCTCCCCGACCTGGCGGTCGTGCCGGCGGCGCAGGAGGTCACGCACCTGCCGATTCTGATCGATCCGAGCCACGCGACGTTCCGCCGCCGGTGGGTGATCCCGGTCGCGCGGGCGGCGCTCGCGGTCGGCGCTGACGGCATCATGGTCGACGTGCACCCTGATCCCGAGCGAGCCGCGGTGGATCCGCTGCAGGCGCTCGGCTTCGACGCGTTTGAGCACCTGATGCGGCAGCTGGACGCCATGGCCCCGGCCGTGGGGCGCACGCTGCGGAGGGCGGCTGCGGTCGTTCGTGATGGCTGATCGCTTCGTCGGGCGTGTTCAACAGGTGGGGGGATGACCGTCACGCAGCGGACGTGGGTTGACGAACTTCAGGCGTTGGTGACGAACCGCCTGGATCCCGCGGCGCTGGGCGAGCGCCGCTTCGCGGCGATCCTGGGCGATGTCCCCTCGACGTACGCCAAGAGCCCTCGGCTGTGGAACGCGGCCTTCGCGGCCCTGGGCCTGCCGGCGGCGTTCGTGCCGCTGGATATCCCCCCGGGCCGCCTGCCGGAGGTCGTGCGGGCGCTTCGCGAGCGCGACGCGTGGCTGGGCGGAAGCGTGACCGTGCCGTACAAGACGCAGATCATCCCCCTGCTCGATGCGGTGGAGCCGATGGCCGCGCGCATCGGGGCGGTGAACGTCGTCGTTCGCGAAGCCGACGGCCGCCTCGTGGGGCACAACACCGACGGCCGGGCCGGGGTGCGGGCGTTGACCGACGACGTCCTTCCCGGAAGCCCGCCGCCCCTTGAGCGCCTCGCAGGCGCCCGGGTCTTGTTGATCGGCGGCGGCGGGGCGGCCCAGGCGATGGCGTGTCATCTCTGGGAGGCGCTTGGTGATGGCGAGCTGTTGATCGCCACTCGCGCGCGCCAGCAGGCGGAGCACCTGATCCAGCGGCTGGCCGCGATGCGGCCAGGCCGGCTGGCAGCCATCGACGACGCGGAGATTTCTCACCGCGCGCCGGGCATGGATCTGGTGGTCAACGCGACCCTCAAAGGCCAAGCCGGCATCCGCACCCTGTCGGACGGGCGCCGCACGACACTGGAACCGTATTCCGCGCTCGCGCCGGCCGCTCCGGCCGCGGTGGCTGCGACGGAGGGGTCCGACGAGGGCGCGTTCTTCGAGGCGTGGTATCGGGGGTCGTCGGCGGATCTGTGGCAGAACCAGGAGCGGTCGCTCGCGCTCTGCGCGCGCCTGCCGCGCCAGACCCTCTGCTACGACATCATCTACGCGCCGCCGGAAACGGTCTTCTTGCGCCATGCCCGCTGGAGCGGTCACCGGACCCTGAACGGCAAAGCCATGAACGTCGCGCAGGCGGTGGACGCCTTCACGCGATACGTCTGCCGCGACTGGCTGCGGGATTTCGGGAGGGATCCGGACGACGCGCCCCGGCAGGTCGCACACGCGATGGCGGAGGCGTGGGGGCGATGACCGCGACCCCGGTCCTGATCGCTGAGCTGCGGCTGGACGAGCGCGCGCCGGAGCGGTCCGGCGCGAGACTCATCGAGTGGGCGGCGGTGTGCGGCGCCTCGGGCGTCATCCTTCCGCGCGCGTGGCAGGCGACGGCGCCGGCGGACGCACTGCGGCAGGCGACGGCGGCCCTGGGGCTCGCGTGGCACGAGGAGACCCCGCCGTCCTCCTACGTGGATCGGAACGCGGACCCTGAAGCGGCGCTGCAGGGCCTGCTGAATGCGGCGCTGCGACGCGCCCCCGCGCTGGTGAAGGCGCTGTCGCTCAACCGGAGCCTGGGCGGCGCGCCCCACCGTGATGCCCTGTACCCGGATGAGTTTGCGGGGGTGGCGGAGACGGTGCGGCAGGCGCTGGCCAGCGCAGACGGCGTGCGCGCGCGCGTCCGAGCCGGCGCGCCGGGGCCATGGGTCGATCCGCAGGGATCCCCGCCGTCGGCAGGGGAGGCGGAGACGGAACGGTTGGCGTTCCGCCGGGCGCTGCCGAAGGGGTCCGTGCTGGCCGACGGCGACCTGAAGACGGTCCGCGGTGGAGCGGGGCTCTCAGCCGAGCTGACGCCCCGCGTCATCGGCAGCCGTCTCCTCTACGACGGTCAAGCGGGTGAGCCGGTGACGTTCGGGCTGCTGTCGCCGTGGGACGGCCCGCGGCGGTCTGCGGAACCGCGCGACGTGTCGGTGGTGATCCGCGTGAAGAACGAGGCGGCGTGGCTGCGGCGATCGCTGAGCGCGGTCGTCCACCAGTCCTGCCGCCCGCGTGACATCATCGTGGTGGACAACGCGTCCAGCGATGGGTCGGCCGCCGTCGCAGCGCAGTACGGCTGCCGCGTGGTCCCCATCACCAATGACGAGTTCAGCTTCGGCCGGGCGCTCAACCGCGGGATCGCCGCCGCCTCGGGCGAGTGGGTGGCGAGCCTCTCGGCGCACTCCGTCCCCGTGGACGACGGCTGGCTGAAGGGGTTTCTCGTCCAGCAGCGCGCCTCGCCGTTCCTCGCCGCCTGTTACGGCCGGCAGGAGCCGCTGCCGGAGAGCAGCGATTTCGACAAGCGGGACCTGTGGACGACATTCGGGGTGGAGCTGCGGCTGCAGCGGGGGCAGGACCACTTCTTCCACAACGCGAACTCGCTCATCCGCCGGGCGGTGTGGGCGCGCATCCCGTTCGACGAAGCCCTCGAGGGCGTGGAAGACCGCGACTGGGCGAAGAAGGTGCTGGCCGACGGCCACATCATCCGCTACACCCCGCGGGCGAGCGTCCACCATTACCACGGCATCCACCAGGGC
>CAZKXY010000003.1:0-62258 GCA_964556925.1 uncultured Planctomycetales bacterium
GGCCCGTGACGTTCGTCCTCTAAGTCCTTCCAACCGGCGCACGTCTCAGGTTTCTCAGCTCCGTATAATGTCTTATAAGAACTCTTCTGTAAAATAACCTGTTCTGGCACACCACCCAGCCGTTACAACAGTCTCCAGGACTATTTAAGGGACGATTCAAAAAACGAAATCAGGCGGGATTGATATCCTTGAGGATCAAACGCGTAGCCTTCCAGATGGCCAGCTCCCGGCACAATCCAGAGGTCTTTCGGAGGCCCTGCCGCGGCGGCGATGGCCTGGGCACCCGCCACCGGCATCCGGGGGTCTTCCGCCCCCTGAATCAACAGCAGCGGTCTGGGTGACAGCCGCGCCGCACTCGCCGTCGGCGACACCTGTCGCGGCCAGACCCCGAACCGCAGCCGGTAGGTCGCCAGGATGAACCAAAGGAACGGCTGCCGCGGCAGCGCTGGATACATGAGCGCCAGATGCCGACCGAGGGAGTCCTCGAGATCGGTGTACGGGCTGTCCACGGCGACCGCCCCCAACCGCTCGTCACGGGCGGCGACCAGCAGCGCCACCGCAGCCCCCATGGAGATGCCGTAGATCCCGTAGGGCTTCGGCGGGATGTCCTGCTGCCCCAGGTAGGCCAGCGCCCCTTCCAGATCACGCTGCTCCCGCCAGCCAAAGGACGTCGCCAACCCGCCGCTTGCGCCATGTCCTCGAAAGTCGAACAGAAAGAGGTTGAACCCAGCGGAACGGAGGGTGCTGGCGATATCCAGCAAGTCGGCCCGGTTGGCGCCCACCCCGTGGCAGATGAGAATCCACGGCCTGCCGGCCTCTCCAGGCAGCAGCCACCCCTCAAGGGACACGCCATCCGTGGCGGGAAACCGGACGGTCTCGGCGGGTGGCGGCGGGCTCATGATGATCGGAAGCCGCGGCAGGACGGTCTGCCGCAGAAAGAGGGTGGCGGCAAAGACCCACGCCCAGAAGACCAGCAGGAAGACAACTTCGATGACGATCACGACCGGAGGGTAACCTGAAGGCGTTCGCCTCACTTCACCACGCTGCCGGGCCGAATCGAGCGTTCCGGGCTGACCACGACGAGCGAGGAGCCGTCGGAGGCCGCAAGCACCATTCCCTGGCTCTCGACCCCCCGCAGCGTCGCGGGTTTGAGGTTCGCCACGACGACGACCTGCTTCCCGACCAGCTCGGCCGCTTGATACGATCCCTTGATGCCAGCCACGACTCTTCGCGGAGCGGCTTCGCCGATCTCCACGGTGAGCACGAGCAGACGGTCCGCATTCGGATGTTCAGCGGCCTCCACGATGGTCCCGGTGCGCAGGGCGAGTTTCTGGAAGTCCTCGAGGGACGCCTGGGCTGACGGGGTGGCGTCCTGTCCAGGCTGAGCCGTCATGTCGCCGAAGGGGTCAGGAGGGGCGCTTCCTGCGGCGGAACCATCGTGATGGCATCCCACGGGCAAACCTTCTCGCAGAGCCAGCACCCGATGCACTTGGGCTGATCGATGATGCAGGTGGCGTTCAGGCCGGGATAGTCAGGCCCCGGCAGCTTGGAGATGCAGTCCACCGGGCAGACCGCGACGCACACTTCGCAGCCCGTGCAGCTGTCCGGGTTGATGAGCGCTTTGGGGCGCCCTTTTCGCGGCTGGGCGGTGGTCACGGCCATTCGGCAGGCGGCTGTTAGGCGCTCTTCAGGCGCTCGCTCACGAGTTGGCTGACGACCTTGCCGTCGGCGGCCCCCGCCGCCTTGCCCATCACGTACTTCATGATCTGCCCCTGGTTCGCGCCGACCGCCTGAACGGCTTCCTCAATCAAGCGCTTCACGTCAACGTCTGATAAGGCCTGCGGCAGGTAGGCGGTGAGGATCGCCAGCTCGGCATTGGCCTGGTCCAGCACATCCTGGCGGTTGCCGCGCTTCGCCGACTCGATCGTCTCGCGGCGCTGCTTGACCTGCTGGCCCAACACCTGGATGACCTCGGCGTCGTCCAGGCGCTCCTTGCGCTTGTCAATCGCCGAGCGCTGGATGCCGGCCTTGACGAGGCGCAACGTATCGACGCGCACCCGATCTCCGGCCTTCAGGGCGATCTTGTAATCCGCTTCCAATCGTTCGGTGAGGATCGCCATTTCCGCTCTCCTAGTGTATCCAAGAGGCTCATCGCTTGCAAGTGACCCGACGCTCTTCCCTGCACCGCCTGGGAGGCCAACAGGACGCCGATGATCGTGTTCGCGTCGCAGCTCGCGCGACGAGATGGACCCGCGCTGACATCAGCTCACGTAGCCGAGCTGGCGGAGCATCCGCTCGTCCTGTCGCCACTGCGGAGCGACTTTCACCCACAGCCCCAGGTACACCTTGCGTCCGACGAGCCGCTCGATCTGGCGGCGCGCCTCCTGGCCGATCTGCTTGAGCATCGCCCCGCCCCGCCCGATTAGGATGGCTTTCTGGCCCGGGCGCTCGACAAGAATCGTCGCCTGGATGGTGACGAGCTGTTCGCCGTGCTCAAGGGCGTCGATCAGCACGGCGACCGCATGAGGAACCTCCTGGTGCGTGGCCAGCAGGGCCTGTTCCCGGACGAGCTCGCCGATCAACTGACGCGTGGTCTGGTCCGTCCGCTGGCCCGGCTCATACCAGCGCGGACCTTCCGGCAACAGGCTCACGAGGCGCTCCAGCAGCAGCGGCATCTGATCGCCGGTCCGCGCGGACACCGGGATCGCCTCTGCAAACAGGCGGGTCTTCGCGCAGGCCTCCAGGATGGGCAGCAGCCTCGGCTTCTTGACGAGGTCGATTTTGTTGATCGCGACGAGCGCCGGCCGCTTGGCCTGCCGGAGCCGGCCGAACACCCGCTCATCGTCGGGCGTGATGCCGGCGCGCGCGTCGATGACCGCGACGAGGACGTCCGCTTCTTCCACCACCGCGTGGGCGGCCTTCAGCATCGACCGGCCGAGGGCGTGCTCCGGCCTGTGGAACCCCGGCGTGTCGAGGAACAACACCTGCGCATCCGCGCGCGTCAGCACCCCGAGGAGGCGCGTCCGCGTCGTCTGCGGCCGGGGCGAGACAATCGCGAGCTTCTCGCCGAGGAAATAGTTGAGGAGGGTGGACTTTCCGACGTTAGGACGGCCGATGATGCCGACGACGCCCGATCGGTAGCTCGGACTCAGCCGCCCAGATAGCGGGGTCATCGCCGCGTCAAGCGGCGCCGCTTCTGCGCGATCCACATATGGAGCTGCTCGCGGGAGAAACAGTTGAGGAGGTGCCTCGGCCCCGCCCACGCGCGCCGCGCCACCCCGAGGCCGATGGCCATGTTGTCGAGCTGGTCTCGCGCATGGGTGTCGGTCGAAATGGCCAGCATGGCGCCGGCGTCCTTGGCCTGCCGGGCGGCGGTGTCGCAGAGGTCGAGCCGCTTGGGGTAGGCGTTGATCTCCAGCGCCGTCTGGGTCTCCTGGGCCGCCTTGTAGACCGCGTCGAGGTCAACCGGAGAGGCGTCGCGCTGGCCCATCAGGCGGCCGGTCGGGTGCGCGATCAGCGTCACGTAGGGATTGCGCATGGCGGTGATGAGGCGCCTCGTCAACATCGCTTCGCCCTGCGTCAATCCCGAGTGGATCGAGCCGATGACAAAATCCAGTTGGGCCAGCACCTGATCGGGGTAGTCGAGTCGTCCCTCGGCCAGGATATCCACCTCAGCGCCCATGAGCAGGCGGAAGCGCGTGAAGCGCCTGTTCAGCGCGCGGATCTTCGCCATCTGCTGCCGCAGCCGATCCACAGACATCCCATGGGCGACTTTCAGCGAGGGCGAGTGGTCGCAGATGGCCAGGTACTGGTAGCCACGCGCCTCCCCCAGCCGGGCGAGATCCTCCAATCGGTCGCTGCCGTCCGACCACGTGGTGTGGATGTGGAAATCCCCCCGGATGTCCTCCGCCTCGACCAGCCGTGGCAGCCGGCCGGCCTTGGCCGCTTCGATCTCGCCGGTATCTTCCCGGAGCTCCGGGGGGATCCATCGCAGTCCCAACACCCGGTAGACGTCAGCCTCTTCCCTGCCCGCGAGCCAGGCGTTGGCCCTGGCGCGAAACACCCCATACTCGTTGACCTTCAACCCCTGGCGGACCGCCAGCTCCCTCAAGTGGACGTTGTGCTCTTTCGAACCGGTGAAATACTGGAGCGCGGCCCCGAAACTCTTTGGCGCCACGACCCGCAGGTCCACCTGGAGACCCTCGGGCGTTAGGATCGAGGCCTTCGTCGTGCCGGCCGCCAGCACCCGCGCGCAAAATCGGGACGCCTGGAGGGCCTGCATCACCCGGGGCGGATGCGTGGACGCCGCGAGGAGATCCAAGTCCCCGATGGTTTCCTTCATCCGCCGCAGGCTGCCGGCGGTTGACACCCGGCTCACCCCGGACACCTTCCGCAACAGCGCCAGCAGCTCATGGGCCAGCGCGAGGGCGATCCCCAAGTGCATCCGCTCGCGGCCGCGTTTGACCACGGCGATCCCTTTGAGGAGGTTGTCCTCCCTCTTCGCCTGGAAGCCCGGCAGGCCGCGCAGGCGGTGACGGCGCGCCGCGTCTTCCAACTCGCTGACACTGGCAATCCGCAGCCGCTCGGTGAGCAGCTTGGCCGTCTTCGGACCCAAGCCGGGCACTTCGAGCAGCTCCAACACCCCGCGCGGGATCATGCGTTGAACCTGCTCAATCGCCGCGATGGCCCCGGTCTTCAGGTACTCGGCGATCTTGTCAGCGAGATCGGCGCCGATGCCGGAGAGCTCCGTGAGCCTGCCCTCCGCCGCAAGGCGTTCCAGATCCCCGCTGAAGCTCTCCAGGTTCTGCGCGGCGCGCCGATAGGCCCGAATCCGAAACGGGTTCTCCCCGCGGTATTCCAACAGGTCGGCCATCTGCGCGAAGAGCGTGGCGATCTCGTGCTGCTTCATCCCACTACCTGCCGGTGTCCCGCCCCGCCAAGGGCGTGGCGGGACGGCCAGCCCCCACAGTCGTCCGCGGCCCGCTGGCCCGGCGGCGCCTCGATGCGGAGGGGCGGCACGCGCCGCCTGCAGCAAGTAGATGGGATCATCCCGTCACCGCGCGAGGATCCGGAACCCGGCGCAACAGGAGGACGCCGATGACCAGCAAGCCCATCATGGCCCCGATCGCCTCCTGATAGCGGGACGCCTCCGACACCAACAGCCCCCACAGCAAGGGGCCCAGGATCGAGGAGACGCGGGCGAAGAACCCCGCCAACCCGAACAACTCGGCGAGCTGGCCTTTGGGGGACAGCTGGACAATGAGCACGCGAGACGTCGCCCACGTCGAGCCCAGGCAAAACCCAATGAGCGGCCCGGCAATCCAGAGCCAGGCGGCCGTCGGGCGGATGAGCAGGATGGCGAGGGCCGCGATCCATCCCAGCCAAATCCACGTCAAGGTCGACTTGGCCCCCCATCGGGCCGTCAGCCGCCCGAATACCAAGGAGCCAGCGACAGCGAAGATCTGACTGAACACGAAGAACCGGATCAGGTCGGCCTCCGTCATGCCGATGACCTTCTTCGTATAGACCCCCATGAACACCAGCACGGTATTGATGGCGTTGAGGCTGAAGAACGCGGCCCAGAAATACCGCCAGAGGCCGGCGAGCGCTCTCGCGGACCGGAGGGTCATGGCCAACCGGAGCGCCGCCACCCGCAGCGCCGTGCCCAGGGGCACCCGCTGGCGGGCATCCGGGGCCTCACGAATGAGGAGGAAGCTGGGTAGCGCGAACAGCAAGAAGAACACGGCAGAGGGGATGAACGCGGCGTGATGCCCTCCCGCCTTGACGAACGGCCAGAGCAGGAGCAGTCCTAACGCGCTTCCCAGGTAGCCGAACGAGGCGCCGACCCCTGAGGTCTGACCCAGGCGGTTCGGATCCGTCACGGTCCAGAGCAACGCATCGTAAAACACCGTGCCAAGCTGATAGCACACGTTCGCCACCGCGAACAACCCAAGCCCAAGGCCGAGATGCGACGTGGACCCAATGGCGATGGTCGCCGCGACACAGCCGTAGGTGGTCCAGCGGAGAAACCGGACCCGCTCCCCGGTGGCATCGGAGACCGCCCCGCAGAACGGCATCAAGATCCCGACGCAGATCATGGACACGCCCAAGGCCACGCTGTACGAGAGCTCGGGCGCGCCGCGATCCTCGACGACCCAGAGGGGGAAGTAGAACGACAACATCGCGACGGCGAAAAAGGTGTTGGCGAGGTCGAACAGGGCCCAGGCGAGCACCCGGCCCATCACGCAGAGGGACCGCTGAGAAACTCCGGAAGCCACTCCAGCCAGCGGGTTTCCAGTTTGGGCAGTTTCAGGCGAAGTTCATCGGCCAGTGCCGCCTCCCACGGCGTGCCTTCGGCAATCCCCTTCAGGATCCGTCGGAGGCGCCAGAATCCGTACCGACCCACCAGGTAAGTGACGATGCTGTAGGACTGCTCATACGCCAGACCGACCTCTTCCGCCGGCAGGGCGGTCGAGATGTGGTCGGACAGCTCGCGCCACGGAATCAGGTGGTTGGCCTGGTGAGCGCGCGCCAGCAACTGCACGGAGCCGCGCAGCTGCGTTCGGCCCTCATACTCTGCCAGCCCCTCGTTCAGCCACGACGGACATCTCCCCTTCGCCACGTCGTGGACCAGGGCGTGGGTGTACTCATGAAACAGGATCTGCTTGACCGTCGCTTGGTCGAGCTGCGCGCTGGGCAGCGGCACCCGGATTTTGCCGTCGAATTGGCCGGCCACCCAGTCCGGCGTCTCCTGGCGCAGGGCGCGGAAGTGCTCGGCGCTATAGATGAGAACGACGAGCTTGTGCTTCGGCCAATAGGCAAAGTCTGATCCGACGTGGCGACGGGCCTGCAGCAGCGCGTCCCGCACGTCGAAGCCGACCGGCCGCTCCAGGTGCTCCTCGTACCGCAGGTCGAAAAACGCCTGGGACAGCCGCTCGAACTTGGACTCAATCGGCAGCTCCTGCCTGACGCGCGCCAGCCGCTCCACGAGGCCATCCTGGCTCGGATCCAGCTCGGCCGCCCGCTCCCACGAGGCCTTCGCCTCTTTCAGCTGTTGCTTCTCGTACTGGATCTCGCCAAGCATGGCATACGCCTGAGGCAGGTTCGGATTCAACTCAATCGTTTCCTCCAGCGCCCCCAGGGCGGTTGTCAGATCGTGCCGCTGGATCGCTTCATGGGCTTGATTCAAACGGATGTTGGCCAGGTTCATCCGGAACTGCTCGCTCTCCCCGTCAAGCCGGATCGCCTCCTGCATCTGCTGCGCGGCAAGCCCCCACTGGCCCTGGTTGCCCAGGCTGACGCCATAGTTGTTGTAGGCGATTGCGAGCTGCTGGCGAGTGTGGGCGTGGCCCGGCCGCTCGTACACCTGCTGGCGCAGCCGGCTGATCGTCTCGGGCCAATTGGGGTCTTCTTCCGCTGCCGGGGCCGATGCGGCCACGCAGGTGGCGAGGAGGACCGCCATCCATCCAATCCGCTTCATGATGTCCCTGCCCCCTGGGGGGGCAGCACCCACTCGCTGACCAGCCGGAGCACGTCGCCGTTGACGTCCTCATGATGCAGCTCATGGTAGGCGTGGGGAAATTTCACGCAGCGCGTGGGGCCTGGCACGCGCGCCAGCCAGCGTTCCGCCGCCTCAACGGAGACGATCCGATCCTCGCCGCCACAGAGCAGGAGCACCGGCTGCCGCACGGTGGCCGCCCGCGCAAGCGCCTCGTCTCTGGCTCGAAGGGTCTCGTGATAGGCCCGCGCGGTCATCCAATGGTGCACCAGCGGGTCGCGCTGGTACGCCTGCACGACCGCGGGATCATGGCTGAGCCGATGGACGTCGAGGTTCATGGAGAACGCGCATCGCGGCCAGAGGACCGCGCAGCACGCCGCGCCGGCGGCCTCCCACCAGGGGATGGGGAATCCCACCTCCAGCAACGGGGACTGCACGATGAGCCGATCCACAGCGGCCGGGTGCTCCAACGCCCACTGGATGGCCACGAGCCCGCCGAAGCTGTGCCCGAAGAGCGCGTACCGCGTCATCCCAGCGTGTGGCACGAACACCGCCTGCGCCAACGCCGAGAGGTGTTGGACCAGCCGTTTCAGCGATGGGAGGTCTCCCCGCTGGCCGCCGGAGCGCCCGTGTCCCCATAAATCCGGGGCGGCGACACAGATCCCTTGCCGCGCGAGGGCCGTGGCAAAGGGGCCATACCGCCCTGCGTGCTCGCCGAAGCCGTGCACGAGGACCACGAGCGCCCTCGTCGCGTCCGGGTGCCAGATCCGGTAGGCATAGGTCGACGCAGAGGAGGGCGCAGTCCAGTGGCCTTCCCGCGAGGCGACGTCGCTCATCCCACACCCTGCCGCTGTCCGCCGGAGGCGGACGGCCAGCCCCCATGGATGTTCGCTGCGCCGCTGGCCCGGCGGCGCCTGGACGGGTGCCTGCGGCATGCGCCGCCTCCGGCAGGTTGTGGGATCATCCCGCGGAGGGTTCGTACAACCCCTGCAGCAGCGCCGCATATCGCTGCGCGATGATCGACCGCTTCGCCTTCAACGTCGGCGTCAGCTCGCCGGTCGCCTGGGAAAACTCCTGATCGAGCACGGCGATTTTCTTCACCTGCTCAAAGCTTGGCAATCCCTGCTGCTTGGCCTGGACCCGCTCCCAATAGAAGGCGGCCACGCGGGGGTCCCGCACCAGCTCGGGCAGCGCCCTGCCGGGGATTTCCTGCTCCAGCGCGAAGCGGCGCAACCGCTCGGTGTTCGGCACGATCAGCGCCACGCAGTACGGCCGGCGGTCCCCGTAGACGAACGCCTGGCTGATATACGGATCGGCGATCAACAGATTTTCCAACTTCTGTGGGGCGACGAACTTTCCGCCCGCGGTCTTGAGCAGGTCTTTCTTCCGGTCGGTGATCGCGAGGCGGCCATCCTCGTCGAGATGGCCGATGTCCCCGGTATGGAACCATCCCTCGCTCATCACCGCGGCGGTCTGCTCAGGTTTCTGGTAGTAGCCCTGCATGACATGGGGCCCCCGCGTGAGGATTTCCCCGTCCTCGGCGATCCGGACCTCCACCCCCGGCACCGGATGCCCCACGGTGCCGAATCGCGGGCGGGAGGGGTCATTGGCGGCGATCACCGGGGAGGTCTCGGTCAGCCCATAGCCCTCGGCGATGGTCACGCCGACGCGATAAAAAAACTCCCCAATGGACGGCGCAAGCGGCGCGCCCCCCGAGACGAAAAACCGCAGCCGTCCCCCCAGGCGCGCCCTGAGCTTCCGGAAGACCAGCGCATGCGCCAGCTGTCCCTGCACGTGCAGGCGCAGGGGAACCGGTTGATCGGCCAACCGCTTGGCGGCGATCGCCTGCCCGACGCGCAGCGCCCATTCTGCGATGCGGCGCTTCGCGGCAGGCGCCTGGCGGACCCCGTCCTGGATGCGCGCAGCGAGCTTCTCAAAAAACCGCGGCACAGCCAGCATGATGGTGGGGCGCGCCGCCAGCATGTCCTGGGGGATCGTGTCCATGCTCTCCGCATACGCCACGGCCGCCCCCACGGAGAGCATGAGGTACCACCCGCCCATGCGCTCGAACACGTGCGACAAGGGCAGGAAGGACAGATGCCGGTCCGCCCCGGTGATCTGGAAGACCTGCAGGCAGGCGGCGACGTTGGAGAGGAAGTTCTGATGGGAGAGCATGACGCCTTTGGGCTCCCCGGTCGTCCCGGACGTGTAAATGATCGTCGCCGTGTCGTGAGGGCGCACCTGGCGCAGCCGGCGCTCGAAGAAATCGCGCAGCTTCGGTCCCTGCTCCCTCCCCTTGGCGAGCGCGTCCGACCAGCCCAGGACCAGCGCGTGATGGTGCTGGGTCGGCTCCATGACAATCAGCTGCCGGATCGAGGAGGACTGCCGGCTGACCTCGATGAGCTTGGCCGCTTGCTCGGAGGTTGAGGCGATGCCGATCGACGGCTGGCAATCCCGGCAGATGAGCCGGATCTCCGGCACGGTCAGGCTGGGATAGATCGGCACCGTCCACGCCCCCACGGCCTGAATCGCCAGGTCGGCCACGCCCCACTCCGGGCGGTTCTCTGACAGGAGGAGGACCCGGTCGCCGGGGTTGACCTGGAGGGACAGGAGGTGCGTGCTGAGGGCGCGGACAGCCTCGGCAGCCTCTCGCCAGCTCGTGGGACGGAAGCCCCCCGCCCGCTTGGCGAAGAACAGCGGCTTGCGGCCCAAGGCCTCGGCCTGCCGGAAAAAGAGCGCGGGGATCGTCTCGCTCATGCCCACCCGCCCGTCACAGGATGCCGTCTTCAAGCCAGGCGAACCGGCCGCCGAGGACCTCCTGGGCCACACCGGTTAATCGCCGGTCCTCATTATCGCCGAGCCGCGTCATGGTCTGCGCGATCCGTCGGCGCGCCAGCCGGCAGAAGAGGTCGGCCAGGCCCACCGGGCTGGGTTCGGACGGCTGGAGCTGCACCATCGCCTGAGCCTTGGCGCAGGCCGCCGTCATCGCAAAGAGCTCGGCGCCCACATCGACCAGCCGCCCCAAGAGCTGCTGGCGGACCGCCAGCCGCGTCTGATGGCGCATGGCGCTGTGGAAGAGCGCGCGGGCCAACCGGCGGCTACAGCGGTCAATGAACTGCACATGACCTGCCAGGGAGGGGTGCAGCGAGGCATGACGCGGCCACCAGGTCCAGGCGAGCCACTGCCGCGGATACCACCAGGCATAGAACCCGAAGGCCGCGAGCGCCGCCCGCAGCTTGCGGGCCGTGGGCTCCGCCGGACTCAGGAGGCGGCCGACAATTCGCATGTGGGCGTCCAGCGCCTCGCGCGCAATGAACAGGCGCATGATCTGGCTCGTGCCCTCGATGATGAGGTTGATGCGCGCATCGCGCATGATGCGCTCCACCGGCAGGGGCGCCTCGTGCCTGGCGCGCAGGGAGCCGGCGGTCTCATAGCCCCGCCCGCCGCGGATCTGGAGGGCGTCATCGACAATCCGCCAGCAGGCTTCGGAGCAGAACAGCTTGGCGATGGCGGCTTCCAGCCGGATGTCCACGGTCTTGCGGTCCACCAGCGCCGAGGCCAGGCCCACCATGGCGTCCATCGCGAAGGTCGTGGCCGCCATCTCGCCGATCTTCACCGCAATCGCCTCGTGCTTGCCGATCGGCCCGCCCCACTGCTTGCGCTCCTTCGCCCACTGCCGGGTGATCTGCAGGCACCGCTTGGCCGTGCCGACGCACGCCGACGGGATCGCGATGCGGCCCGCGTTGAGGGTGATGAGCGCCAGCTTCAACCCCATCCCGGCTCCCCAGAGGATGTTCTCCCGGGGCACCCGGAGATTCGTGAACCGCAGCACGCCGTTCTGGATACCCTTCAGCCCCATGAACTCGCATCGATGGACGACCTCGAACCCCGGCATCGAGCGCTCCACGATGAAGGCGGTGATCTGCTTCCGCTCCTTGCCGCCCACGGTGACCGACGGGGTCCTGGCCATCACGACGACGATGTCCGCCACCGGACCATTGGTGCACCAGAGTTTCTCGCCGCTCAAGACGTACGAGTCCCCTCCGTCAGCCGGCGTGGCGGTCGTCTGCATGTTGGCGGGGTCCGAGCCGACGCCAGGCTCGGTCAGCGCAAACGCCGAGATGGTCCCGCGGGCCAGGCGGGGCAGGTACTTCCGCTTCTGCTCGTCGGTGCCGAAGAGCATCAGCGGCTGCGGCGCGCCGATGCTCTGGTGCGCGCTGAGCCATACCGTGGTGGACCCGCAATAGCTGCCCAGCAGGGCGATGGCGCGGTTGTAGTTGGTCTGTGAGAGGCCAAGCCCCCCGTAGGCCTTCGGGATTTTCATGCCGAAGCAGCCCAAGCGGGCGAGGCCCTCGATGACGCCGGCCGGAAGCTCCCCGGTCCGGTCGATCGCATCCGGATCCACGGAGGCTTTGAGAAACGCGCCCAGCTGCGCCAGGAACTCATCGCCGATCCGGCGGTCCTCCTCGCTCTGCTCGGGATAGGGGAAGACGAGGTCCGTGCGCAGCCGCCCCATGAACAGGTCGGCCACGAGGCTGGGGTAGCGCCACTCCGCCTCGCGGGCGGCCTCCGTTACCTCCAGCGCCTCAGGCGAGCCTTTGCCCAGCAGCGGATCGGCGGCGCTCATCCCACACCCTGCCGGCGTCCGCCGGAGGCGAACGGCCAGCCCCCACAGTTGCCCGCTGCGCCGCTGGCCCGGCGGCGCCTCGACAGCGGCGTGCGGCAGACGCCGCCTCCGGCAGGTGGTGGGGTCATCGAACCGCGGCCACCACGTTGACCGGGGATCCGGCCAGGAAACCCGTGATGTTCGTCACAGTCGTCTCCAGGATCCGCTGGAGCGCCTCCCTGCTGTCGAACGCGATGTGCGGCGTGATGACGACGTTCTCCCGATGGAGCAGGATGTGGTTCTTCAGCGCGGTCGCGAGCTTGTCCTTGGGGAAATCCTTGGAGAGCAGCTGGCGCTCCTCCTTGACAAGCTCCTCCCCTTCCAGCACATCCAGGCCGGCGCCCCCAAGCATCCCTTCATCCAGCGCCCACACCAGCGCATCGGTGTCCACCAAGCCGCCGCGGGCCGTGTTGATGAACAGCGCCCCCCGCTTCATGAGGCGGAAGGCGGCCCGGCTCATCAGATGGTGCGTGGCGGGGGTGTACGGGACGTGGAGGCTGACGATGTCCGAGCGCCGCAGGAGCGTCTCGAGCGGCACGTACCGGAAGTCCAGGACCTCGCTCAGGAAGACGTTTTTCCTGACGTCGTGCACCAGGACGGCCATCCCAAATCCCTTGGCCATCTTGATCACGTGCAGGCCGATGTGCCCCCCGCCGACCACCCCGAGGGTTTTGCCCTTCAGGTCAAACCCTTGCAGCCCCGCGAGCGAGAAGTCCCCCTTGATCGTCTTCACGTAGGCCTTGTGGATATTGCGGGAGAGGGCCAGGATCAGCGCGAAGGTATGCTCGGCGACGGTGTTCTCGCCGTAGGACGGAACGTTGGAGACGACAATCCGGCGCGTGCGGCAGGCCGAGAGATCGATGTGGTCCACGCCCGTGGACCGGGTCACGAGGCATCGCAGCCGGGGGAGTTTCGCCAGGATCGGTCGGGTCAGCGTGGAGTAGATGAAGACCGAGAGAATCTCCGCCTGGGCCGCCGGACGAACGGTCTCGTCGGTGAGCGGAGCAGGAATCAGCCGGAGATGGGAGGTGTGCGGGGCGAGCGCCCGGGCCAGGTACCGGCGCTCCCAGGGCGCCGTTTCGAAACAGACGACCTTCATCCCACACCCTGCCGCCGCCCCGCCCCGCCAAGGGCGGGGCGGGGCGGCCAGCCCTCATGGATGTCCGCTGCGCCGCTGGCCCGGCGGCGCCTCGAACGCTGGGTGAGGCACGCGCCGCCTGCGGCAGGGTGTGGGGTCATGCCAGCGACCGTCAGCGGTCCGTGAAGCGCGGCTGCCGCTTCTCCAGGAAGGCCTTCACTCCCTCCTTGCTGTCCTCCGAGGCGGCGACCACCCCGAAGGCCTCGGCCTCTTTGATCAGACCCTGCTCAAGGGAACCCTGCAGGCCTTCCTCAATCGCCGCGAGCGCTTGCCGGACGGCCACGGCGCTTTTCGAGGCGATCTTCCGGGCCAGGTCTCTCGCGGCCTTGAGCACCTGATCCTGCGGCACCACCTGATTCACCAGGCCCAGCCGGAGCGCCTCCTGGGCCTGCACCATCTCGCCGGTGAGGATCCACTCGGTCGCCTTGCTCTTCCCGATGAGGCGAGGGAGCCGCTGCGTGCCGCCCCAGCCTGGGATGATGCCGAGGTTGACTTCCGGCTGGCCGAACCGGGCGCGGTCCCCGCTGATGCGCAGGTGACAGGCCATCGCCAGCTCCAATCCGCCGCCGAGGCACACGCCGTTGATGGCCGCAAGGACCGGCTTCGGCAGCCGTTGAATCTTCAGGAACACCGCCTGCCCCAGGGCCGCCAGCGCTTTGGCCGCGTCGGCCGTGCCGAGCTTCCCGATGGCGTTCAGGTCCGCGCCGGCGACAAACGCCAGCGAGCCGGCGCCGGTCAGCACGACGACCTTCACGTCGGCCTCGTCGCGGATGGCGTCTACGACCTGGCCGAGCTCCTGCAACGTCTGCTGATCGAGCGCGTTGACCGGCCGGTGGTCAATAGTGACGACCGCCACCCGCTCCTCAACGCTCACCGTCACCCGCTCACCCGAAACGAGGGCCATCAGCTCATCAGCGCAACAGCCGGACCGCTTCTCTTTTCCCATAGTCGATCGACCTGCCTGCCGGCAGGCAGGTAGGAAAAGAGAAACGGTCCGCGTTTTCCGAATCATGCGGGTTTAAAAAATGGTCCGATACCCAGAAGAAACGCGGCGAGTCGCGCACCGAAACATCCATTACGGATACTCAAAAAAACCGCGTTTGGCCGGCTTGCCGAGATGGCCGGCGGCGACCTTCCGCTTCAGCAGCGGTGCTGGCCAGAACCGTTCGCCATGCGTCTTCGTGAACCGCTCGAGCTCAGCCAACACGGTCTGCAAGCCGATCTCGTCCGCGTAATGGAGGATGCCGCCCTTCGACTGCGGGAACCCCAGCCCGGCAATGACGGCCAAGTCCACGTCGGCGGCGGTGCAGACATGCTCTTCCAGGCAGCGAATCGCCTCGTTGACCATGGGCAGCACGAGCCGATGGACCGAGAACTCGGTCGACGGCTTCGAGCCGCGCAGCTCCCGGAGGGCCGTGTCCAGTTCCTGGTCCGGCTGCCCGGCCCGGTCGCCGTAGAGGTAGAACCCCGCCCCCGATTTGGCGCCGTAGCGTTTCAACGCATAGAGGCGATCCCAGATGGGGGCGGGCTGCATGCGCGAGCCGTAGGCATCCAGCAGGATGTTGACCACCTCCCGGCAGATGTCGAAGCCCAAGTTGTCGACGAGCGTAAACGGCCCCATCGGAAAGCCAAACTCCACCATCGCGTCGTCGATCTGCCTGGCGCTCGCCGCCCCTTCCTGGGCGCAGTAGGCCGCTTCATTCAGATACGGCATGAGGATGCGGTTGACCAGAAACCCGGGGCATTCGTTGACGCGCACCGGCAGCTTCCGCAGGCTCTCCGTGAAGGCGATGATGTCGCCTGTGGTCTCCTCCGACGTCTCCAGGCCTGGGATGACCTCGACGAGCTTCATGATGTGCGCGGGGTAGAAGAAGTGCATCCCGACGGCCTTGTGGGGGCGTTTCGTCACGCCGCCCAGCGCCGAGATCGACAGCGAGGAGGTATTCGTGGCGAGGATGGCGGACGCCTGGACGCGCTGGTCGAGGTCCCGGAAGATCTGCTGCTTCAGCTCCAGCCTCTCAGGCACCGCCTCGATGACGAGGTCCACGTCCTTGAACCCGTTGTAGTCGGTCACCCCGGTGACGAGCGTCATCTTGTTGTCCAGCTCGCCCTGGGTCATCTTGCCCCGATCGACGCGGCGCTGGTAGATCTTCCGGATCACGTCCAGTCCTCGGTTGACCCGCTCGTGATCCACATCTTTGAGGAGGACCGGCACGCCGCTGAAGCTGATCGCCTGGGCGATCTCAGCCCCCATCGCCCCTGCCCCAACGACCCCGGTTTTATAGATATACATCCACCCTCACCGGTGTCAGACACCTTTCAAAGCGGGAAAGGTGTCTGACACCTCTTGTTAGCGCTCGAAGATGATCGTGGCGCCTTGGCCGCCGCCCACGCAGGCGCTGGCCACGCCGATGGTCACGTTGCGCCGCTTCATCTCATGCAGCAGCGTGACGGCGATGCGGGTCCCGCTGGCGCCCACCGGATGCCCCAGCGCGATGGCCCCGCCGTTGACGTTCGTGACCTCCCGGTTGAACTTCAGCACCCGCTCACACGCGAGGAAGGTGGCGGCAAACGCCTCGTTGAGCTCGAAGAGCTGGACGTCCTTGAGCGCCACCCCCGCCTTCTTGAGCGCCATCGGGATGCTCAGGGTCGGTCCCAGGCCCATCCGCTGCGGCTCCACCCCGGCGAACGCATAGGCGCGGATCTTCGCAAGCGGCGTGTAGCCCAGCGCCTTCGCCCGCTCCGCCGACATCACGAGCACCATCGCCGCCCCATCGGCGTTGAAGCAGCTGTTGCCGGAGGTCACGGAGCCGCCTTCCTTGAACACCGGCGGGTACTGGCTGAGGAGCTGTTCGTTGAGCCCCGCGTTGATGCCTTCATCCTGCGTGAACGGTTCCGCCGGCAGCTCGCGCCCCATCGACCGCTTGGGCACCATGATCGTCACCAGCTCGTCCTTGAACCGCTGCTCCCGGGCGGCCCGGAAGGCGCGCTGGTGTGACAGCAGCGCGAACTGATCCTGCTCGGCCCGGCTGATCGAAAATTCCGCCACGAGGTTCTCCGCAGTCTGGCCCATGATCTGCCCGCAGACCGGATCGGTGAGCCCTTCCCAGACGGTATCGATCATCTCGGAATGCCGCAGCCGCTTGCCCCACCGCAGGTCGCGGCTGACATAGGGGGAGGCGCTCATGCACTCCGTCCCGCCAGCGATCTGCACGTCGCGGTCGCCACAGAGGATGTTCTGGCAGGCGCTGACGATCGCCTGCAGGCCTGAGGCGCAGTTGCGCTGCACGGTATACCCCGGCACGGTCGTGGGGATCCCCGCGCGCAACGCGATGACCCGCGCGATGTTCGGCGCGTCCGAGCCCTGCCCCACGCATCCGACAATGACCTCCTCCACCTGCTCCGGCTTCAGGGCGGTTCGGCGCAGGAGCTCCCTGACGGCCACCTCACCTAACCCCTGGGCGGTCAACTGCTTCAGCGCCCCGCCGAACACCCCCTGCGGGGTCCGGATGCCCTCCACAATGACGATGTCACGCGCCATCATGCCTCATCACGGATACGCTTTCATCCTACCGGCCAGCTCAGGGGTTGTCAACGCGGCGAACCCGCGCGATCTAGAACCCGCGCGATCCGCCTCAGCTCCGGCAGGTACTGGAGGGCGACCTCTTCCCCGCGCCGGATAAACTTCTCCGGATTGAAGAACTCCAGCCAGTGCGACCCGGGGACGGTGGGCCGCAGCGTCAGGTCGGCCTCCCGGCAGGCGACCTCCGCGATCTGGTGCTCCATCGACTGCATCGAGCGCATGATGACATCGAACACCAGGGGCGAGACCGAGCGCACCAGCTCCTGGCGCAGGCGGTACAGCAGCCGGGCCGGCAGCCGCTTGGACGCCAGGAGTTGTTCCCGCTCGGCGCGCCGGCGCAACAGATCTTGGCGCCAGGCCGTCAGCTCCGGCGTCGTGGGAAAGACATTCACCGCAATGACCCGGTGGGCCCCGGCGCGCTTCAGCACCGTCACGGGGATCGGATTGACGACCCCGCCATCCAGGCAGACTTTGCCCTTCAGGATCACCGGCTTGAAGATGCCCGGGATGGACACGGATGCGCGGACGGCGGGCGCGATCGGGCCGGAATCGAAGATGACTTCTTCCCGGGCGATCGGGTTGGCCGCGACGATCTTGAGCGGCAGCCGCGTCTCTTCGAACCGCTTGCCGGCAAAGTCCTTCTCCAGCTTGGCCATGAGGCGCGCCCCCTGGATCGGCCCGCCCGCCAGCGGGCCGAGCACCACGCCCAACGCGATGGAGACCATGAAGCCGAACAACAGCCCGGTCCAGAACCCGGCGAGCCACCCGACCAGGGTCCCCGCCGCAGCACCGACCATCACGCTGAACAGGGGGATGCCGAGATCCAGCAGAAACAGCTGGCGGATATCCCAAGGATTCTTGAACTCCAGCGCCAGCCGCTCCAGCTCATCAGCGGAGCGGCCGGACGCCCACAGGCCGGCGACCAGGGCGCCGATGCTGGACCCCGCGACGATATCCACGGGGATGCGTTCCCGCTCCAGCACTTTGAGCACGCCGATGTGGGCCAGCCCCAAGGCCGCGCCGGAGCCCAAGGCCAGCCCGACCAGCAAGCCGCCCAGCTCGCGGGCGACGTGCCGCACCGAGGCGAGGTACGCCGAGGTGCCGCTCTTCAACAGCACGGCCAGATCGTCCGGATCGAAGGGCTGCCCCTCCGCCGCCGCGTGAGGGAGCGTGAACGCAATCGGATGCCTGAGCTGCTGCTCCAGGTCGGCCGTGCTGACCGCGGCCTCCGGTTGCTGGCGCATGTTCAGGACCATCTTGACGCGCTGTTCGACCGGCCCCATCGAGGCCTGCAGCTGCTGCAACAGCGCCGTGGTCCGCACCAGATTCGCCGGCTCCAGATCCGTCAGGAGGTAGATGAGATCGGACTGGGTCAGGGCCTTCAGCACCTGGGCGTTCAGCTCCACCGGCAGGTCGATCAGGATGTAATGGAACCGCTTGGTCAGGAAGCTCAAGAGCGGGGCGATGGCCTGCTCGCCTTTCGCGCTCGCCAGGAGCGCCGCGCCCGACAACACGCTGAACCCCAGCGGATGCGTGGAGAGCGCGGTGTCGATGAGCTCGTCGGAGGCGGTCCCCAAGAAGGTCCGTCCGGCGGCGCGCGCGCCGGCCGGGCCATAGAGCCAGGACCGGGTCTCGGGGCCGCCGCTGAAATCCAGGATGACGACGTCCTGCGCGGTCTCGCGCCTCAGCATGGCGGCCAGGGCGACGGCGAAACACGTGCGCCCCACGCCCTTCGCCGCGCTGTAGATCGCGGCGATCGTCGCCTCGGAGAATTCGGCCCACGGCTCCCGGTTGCGCAGCCGCTTGGACAAGAGCCGGCTGAGGTAGAGGACGAGCGACGGGATCCGGTTGATGACCTCCTCGAAGTCCTTCTTCTCCAACCGCAGCAACAGCGAGTCGTTGATCGCCTGCGCGCTGGCGGAATGCGTTTCGCCGATCAGCAGGGAGATCTCGCCGAAGGAGTCGCCGTTGTGCAGCACCGTGAGCGTCTTCTCCTGGCCATCCACGATGGCGAAGAGGCGCAGCCGGCCAGAGCTGACCATGTAGAACGCATCAGCCGGATTCCCCTCCTGGTAGATGAACTCGCCTTTCTTGTATTCGACGAGCCGCGTCTTCTCCGCGATCAGCTCGAGCTGCTCCTCGGTGCAGGAGGCGAAGACCGGGACGCGCTTGAGGATCGCTGCCTTGTCTTGGGAGCGGGACGCCTCGAAGGCCGCCATCACCGAAGGCCCAACCGTCGGGTGAGCCTCGCCGGGTCGTTCGTGAAGATCCCATCGGCGCCCCAACGGATCAGCCGGCGCGCCAGGCGGATGTCCTCGACGGTCCACACGTGCACCGCCAGGCCGGCCGCGTGCGCCCGGCGGACGCGCGCCGGCGTCACCACGGTGTGCACGGCATGCCAGGCGCGGCAGCCCAGCCGAACCGCCCGGGCGAGCGACCGGTCCGGATCCGCGCGGCACAGCAGGGCGATCGGCAGGCCGGCCTGCCGCAGCGGCGGAAGCAGCCGGGGGTCAAACGAGGAGCACAACAGCCGGCGCCGAGCACCCGACCGGCGGATCAGGCGCACCAGCCGCCTCACCAGCGCCGTGCGGTGCGGGGTGCGCTTCAGCTCCAGGTTGAGCCGCACATGCGAGGGAACTCGTCGGAAGACCTGTGAGACCAGCAGGATCCGCTGGCCAGCAAAGCGGGGGCGAAACCACCGGCCGGCATCCAGCCGCGCGATCTGTGCATACCGCATCTGCGTCAGGCGACCTCGGCCGTCGGTGGTGCGCTCCAGCCGGTCATCGTGGAAGACCACCAGACGGCCATCTCGGGTCATCTGGACATCCAGCTCGATCATCGGGACCCTCGCCCGGACCGCCGCCCGGAGGGCCGCCTCGGTGCTTTCAGGCGCCACGGCGGAGGCACCGCGGTGCGCGATCACCAGGACGCGACGCGCGCTCATGATCCCAGGAGCAATTCCACGCGGTCGCCGCGCTTGGCGTTCTGGCTCCAGGCGGCTGAGCTTTCGCGGATGGCCAACTCGATCAGCCCCAAGGCGTTGACCACCGCGATGAGCTGGTGCGGACGCCCCTGCGCATATGATGATACCACAGGTGCCCGTGCGCGGTTGTACCGCATCACGGCCCGCGCGCGCGCAGGCGCCAGCCATCTGGCCGCCTCCAGATTCGTGATCAGGTTGCCGAACGCATCGATGTGGATGATTTCCCCCATCACGCTCTGCCCGCGCGGCGTCGGCGACGGCCACTCCAGCGTTGCCACCCGCCGTTTCACCGGTCCCAAGACACGCAGCGATCCCCCGCGGGCCAGGTGCGCGGCGACCGGCGCGAGGATGTCCCGGCCGTGGAAGGTCTCGCTGATGGCCGCGAGCCAGTACCGGCGGTTGGCGAGCTCCACGACGCTGACCCGCGCGGCGCGGCGCAGCGGGAAGGTCAACAGGCCGTTATCGGGCCCCACGAAAAACCGGCCGTCGGCCCGCGCAGCCACCAGCGCCCGCGCGCCGCCGACGCCGGGATCCACCACCGTCAAGAAGACCGTGCCCTTCGGGAACCACGGGGCGGCCGCCCCCAGCGTGAACGCGCCGGCCAAGACATCCTGGGGCGGGATCTCGTGCGTGAGGTCGATCACCCGGGCATGAGGCGCGCGGGACAGCAGGACCCCTTTCAACGCCCCCACATACCAGTCGCGGGTGCCGAAATCGGTCAGCAGGACAATCGCTCGGCCGCTCATCGCAGCACGCGATCACAAAACGCCGCCACCCGATCGCCGTAGCGTTCCGGATCGCGGCTCCAGAGGTTGACGTGCGCCACCCCGGGCTCCTCCCAGCGGTCTTTCGGGCCGGCCCATCGTTCATAGAACCACCGCGCTTGGGCCGGGCTCGCGCGTCGATCCTCGCCGCCATGGATGTCCAGGAGCGGCTGGCGCAACCGGGGCGCGAGGGCGATGGGGTCGCGCGCCGCCAGCCGGGCCCTCAACGTCACCTGCAGCCCCCACCAAGTCAGCCACGCGAAGGGGATCACGGGCAGGTGGTACCGATCGCGAACCGTGTGAGCCAGCACCGGAAAGAGCCTGGGGTAGATGGAGTCGGTCATCACCGCGCGGATGTCGGGAAAGCGCTCCGCCACCTGACAGGCCAGCGCGGCTCCCATCGACAGCCCCAGGATCCCGATCGGAAGCGCCTGACCGGCTCCGTGAGCCCGCAGCCAGGCCAGCACCGCCCCGGCATCCTCTCGCTCACGAACCCCGAAGGTGAACGGGCCGGGCCGGCTGCCGTGTCCACGCCACTCGAACACCACCGCCTCATAGCCCCGGCGGGAGAGCCCGGCGGCGATCCCCATGACTTGGGCGCGGTCCGCATAGTAGCCGTGACAGACCAGCAGCCGGGCGCGCGGGGTGGAGGCACGGAAGATCCAAACCGGGAAGGACGTGCCGTCGGCCGCGGCGACCGTGTGGACCGTGGCGTCGGGCAACGGGGAGGGCGCCGCGGCGGGATGCCGCGGCGGATGGCACGCCACGCGAGCCGAATACCCGGCCCACGCGGCGCAGAGCATGCCGATAACCCCAACCAGCCACCACACGGTTATGCTGCGCTGGAAGTCCGGCGGGCGATCCGGTCGCGGACGAACTGCGCGATCACCGCCCGATCCTGCTCGGTGATCTCGGTGAAAAAGATGCCCATGCGGTACGTCGCCCGTCCGGCGGGCGAGACCGCCGGATCGACGCGGACCACGACCCCGGTGCAGCGAATCGGCGCCACGCGCCCGCCGTTCGGGACGTCGAATTGCAACTGCAGCTTCGTCATCGGGGAGATGAACCGGTCCACCGTGCAGTAGGCCCCGATCGTGCTGAGGTTGTGGGTTTCGGTCTGGATGGGCGCGCCGGGCTCGCGAATGGCCAGGGTGACGCGCTCGGCAACGCGAGGCGCCTGACGGCGTTCAGCGCTCATCCCACACCCTGCCGCCGTCCCGCCCCACCAAGGGCGGGGCGGCCAGCCCCCATGGCTGTCCGCTGCGCCGCTGGCCCGGCGGCGCCTCGATGCGGAGGGGCGGCACGCGCCGCCTCCGGCATGCAGCGGGATCATCCCGGCGGCCAGCGCATCGGGCGTCCGCCCAACAGGTGGAGGTGCAGATGCCATACCGACTGCCCCGCGCCGGCGCCGCAGTTGAGGACCAGGCGGTAGCCGGAGGACACGAGCTGGTGTTGGCGGGCCAACCGGTTGGCGAACTGCACGGCGCGCCCCATGAGGGTCGTGTGGGCGTCGGTCAGATCCGCGAGCGATGGCAGGTGCTCGGTCGGGATGATCAAGAGGTGGGTGGGCGCCTGGGGGTTGATGTCCTTGAAGGCCAACAGGCCGTCTTCCTCCGCGACAATCGCCGCCGGCAGCTGCCGCGCGGCGATCCGGCAGAAGAGGCAGTCGGACGGGCTCATCCCCCCACCCGCCGCGGCTGCGCCGTCGGCGCAGCCCTGTGCGGCCGCTTGATGTCCCCTCCTTCCCCCACACCAGCCGTTCCTCTCCGGGAAACGCCTGTCAGGTGGAACGGCTGGGCGGCGGGTGGGGGGATCATCGGTTCAGGGCGAGGCGGGTGTCGCGTCGGATGTGGGCGCGGCCTTTGCCGCCTCGGCGGAGGCTTTCTCGCGCTCGGTATCCCAGCACCGCCGCTTGCAAAAATACCGGCCGTTCCGATAATACCACTGCTTGCGCGTCAGCCGCTTGCCGCACGAGGCGCAGGTCGGTGCGCGCGTCGCGATACTCATGGGCACCTCACCTCATCGTATGGGGCAGATCCCCTAAGGGACACCGCCTGCACTCAGGCCTGCGCCGATGACAGAACCGCTTGCCGACCGCCACGAGCAGGGCATGATACTCGTTGTACGTGGCCGGCGGCGGGCCCTCCTGCATGACCAGCTGCTGCGCGTCATCATAGGTCGCGCGCGCCGACACGAGCCGGTGCCGCCTGAACACCCGCGCCGTGTAGGCGTCCACGACGAACACGGGCTTTCGGCCGGCGTAGAGCAACATGGAATCGGCCGTCTCCGGCCCGATCCCGTTGAGCGCCAGGAGCTCCTGCCGCAGCCTCGGCCACGGCGTGCGAAACATCCGCGCGGGGCGCCCCCCGTAGCGCGCGAGATACCAGCGGGCGAAGCCGGCCAGCCGCCCCGCCTTCTGCCGGAAATACCCCGCCGGCCGGATCGCCTGGGCCAGCGTGCGCCTCGATGCCGCTGCGATTCGCCGCGGCTGGAGCAGTCGGGTCCGCTTCAACCGCGCGATGGCCTGCTCGACATTGCGCCAGTTCGTCGCCTGCGTGAGAATGGCGCCGACCATCATTTCAAATGCGCTGTCGGCTGGCCACCACCCTTGCGGCCCGAACGCGCCCAGCAGGCGCCGGTAGATCACCCGAAGCGTGGCTGATGCGTCGTGCATCCCCCTCAGCGGCGTTTCGCCACGAACTGGTCGCGGTGTGGGACGGCGTACGGACCCGGGCGGCGCTTTAGAACACGCGCCACGCGACCCAGTGCCAGGCGAGGGCGATCGAGAGTCCGATCGCGAGCCCGAGCATCAGGTCGGGCAGGCGGGGATTGAAGAACCCAAACACCACATCCTCCGACGGTTGACACGGCTCCACGAGAGGCCTTAGTCTAGCCGATTCTCCGTCGGTGATCAAGAAAAAAAGCGGCTGCCCCGCGGGCACGCGGGACAGCCGCAATCCGTCTCGGATCCCCTGGCTTACTTCGTGGAGACGACCTTTAGCCCCATCACCACGGCGAGGATCACGAGAATTCCCTTGTAGGCGTCCAGGGGAAAGTGTAGGCCGATCAAGGCACCCAGCACGATCCCTGTCAGGACGTCGTGCTTGAACAGTTTCTCAAGCTTCATTCTCGTTCTCACCTCCTTCTTCTAGACGTTTGTCTAGAGGAGAGGAGCCGGTTTCTTCCAGCGGCCGGACACACTCTCAAGTGGTACTATACCACATTTGTCCCCATGAATCAAGAGACACGATTTCTGCATAACCTATTTATTTTATTGAAGTTACTAGATTAAAGTGCCGACAGATGGTGGGAGAGACGGTCTAAATACACAGACAAACGTCTCTTAGTTTGCGGGGTCAAATCGAGGAAGGTCACCCCGATATCAAATTGCTCGCTGTCCGGGATGTTCCGGAACCACACGGCGCGACCCCTGGCGGTGATGGGCTCTTCCCCGGGCTCGCAGACGACCTCAACGGTGAACTCCGTGGACACCGGCACGACGGTGGCGCTCAGACAGCGCAGACCCTCAACGCTGAGGTCTTTGGTGAGGGTCTCCACCACCTGGGCGCTCGCCGGTTTGTACAGCCGAACTGGCCGGTAGGCCCGAATCCGCTGGTGCTGGCGCCGCTCGTCCATCACCCCTTTAGGCTAGCACGCGACCCCGCCCCTGTCAACGTCACCAAAAGGTGTCAGACACCTTTCCCGCTTTGAAAGGTGTCTGACACCTTTTCCCAGCTTGCGTCGTCAGAGCCCGTGCGTTACAATACCCCCAGAGCACGACGGAGACGCATGTACCTCGAGTTCCTCGGCCTGCGCGAGAAGCCGTTTTCCATCACGGCCGATCCGTCCTTCCTCTACCTCTCCCGCAAGCATCGCGAAGCCCTCTCGCACATGGTCTATGGCATCCGCGAACGCAAGGGCTTTGTGGAAATCACCGGCGAAGTCGGCACCGGCAAGACCACCCTGTGCAAAGCCTTGCTGCGCCATCTGGATCCCACGGTGAAGACCGCGCTCCTGTTGCAACCCCAGCTCTCTGAGCTGCAGCTGTTGCAGGCGGTGGTGCAGGATTTCGGCCTCCACCCGCTGAAAGGCGGCGGTCGGCTCGGCCTGTTCAACCAGCTCAATGCGTTCCTCCTCGAGCAGGCCGAGCGCGGCCATAACCTCGTCCTCATTCTGGATGAAGCGCAGAACCTCAGCCTGCGGCTGCTGGAGCAGATCCGGATGCTCTCGAACCTGGAGACCGACAAGAACAAGCTCATCCAGATCATCCTCGTCGGCCAGCCGCAGCTGCGCGAGAAGCTGGCGATGCCCGCGCTGGAGCAGCTGCGGCAGCGCATCGGCGTGCGGTATCACATGACCGCGCTGGACCAGGATGAGGTGCGCACCTACATCCACCATCGCCTGCGGGTGGCCGGGTCGGACGGCACGCTCGAATGGACGACGGACGGGATGGAGGAGGTCTCCCTCTGCTCCCGCGGCGTGCCGCGGCTGATCAACCTGATCTGCGACCGCTCGCTCTTGGCCTGCTACATCTTTCGGGTCAAGCGCGTGGATGCCGAGATCGTCCGGCGCAGCTACCAGGAGATGACTGGGCAAGTGCTCGTGTCGTAAGAGCGAACGAGGAGGACCGACCATGAGCCTCATTGAAGAAGCGCTGCGTCGCGTGAAGGATCCGCTGCTGGCTCCTCCATCGCCCGCACCGCCGCAGCAACAGCCGCCGGCTCCCCCGGCGCATTCGTGGACGCCCGAGGAGGCGCCGCCAGCGCGCTCGAACTCGCCCCTGAAGTCCCTCGTGTCTCCTCAGACCCCGACCTCGTTGGTGGCGGTGGGGGTGGCCGTCCTGGCGTTGACTGTGGTCCTGTTGACCGGCGGCGTGTTCTGGATCGGCGCGACCCTGCACAGCGGCGGCGCGCCCGCCCCGACGGCCGAGGCGCCTGACGTGGCGCCTGAAGCCGTTGTCGAAGAGCCGGCGGTGCTTGAGCCGCCGGCCGACGCCCCGCAACCGGCCAAGCCCCCCGCAGCCTCTGCACCTGCCCTGCCCCGGCTGCGTATCCAGGAGCCGACACCCCAGACATGGCCGAAGCTGCAGACGTCCCCGATCGTCTTCACGCCGAACCCCCTGGGGCGTCTGCGGCGGAAGGCGCCACCCCAGCCGCTGGTGCTGAATGGGGTCGTGGAAGGCCTGGGGGATCCCTACGCGGTGATCAACGGCTCGATCGTGGGACTGGGCGAGCGGGTGGGCGAGCTGACGCTGCAGGCCATCACCAACGGCACCGTGACGCTGCGCAGCGATGACGGCGAGGACACCGTGCTGCGCGTCTCCAGCCGCTGAGCGCGGATCGCACGCGTTACGCGATCAGCTTATAGACGACGTCGTGCTTGCGGCAGCGGCTGGGCACCTTCAGCCCGACGGCCGCGCCGGCGGCGGCTTCCTGCACCGGGGCATGGTCAATCTGCATCGAGCTGACCACGTCCTGGAAATCCGTCGTGTGGCCCTTGACGTAGATCGTCTCCCCGACCTTCAGCGGCGCGCTCAACTCCACCACCGCCACCGACGGATGGACGAAAAACGCCGTCACGCGCCCGATCGCTTCCATACGTGGCTCGGCCATCTCGCCCTCCTCAGTTACGCGCTGACGTACTGCGCCAAGACCCGACGCACGAGGCGCTCCGACA
The DNA here is from genome assembly GCA_964556925.1 of uncultured Planctomycetales bacterium. Taxonomy (GTDB): domain Bacteria; phylum Omnitrophota; class Gorgyraeia; order Aquiviventales; family Aquiviventaceae; genus CAZKXY01. The sequence continues at coordinate 26,309 of CAZKXY010000003.1, forward strand.
CCGCCTCGCTGACCCCCGCATGGCCGATCCGGGTGAGGATCACCCAGCGGGGGGTGCCGCGGACGAACTTTTTGTCGTAGCGCAGCGCCCACTGCACGGCCCGGCGCGAGACCCCGCGGGCGCACACCGGCAATCCCGCCCGCGCGATCAACCGGATGACCCGCGCCCCTTCGGGCGGAGCGAGCCGTCCCAGCGCGACGCTGAGGGCTGTCGCCGCGCACATCCCGATGGCGATCGCCTCGCCATGCGTCAGGCGGCGAAACCCGGTGGCCGCCTCCAGCGCGTGCCCGAGCGTGTGCCCGAAATTGAGGTGGATGCGTCGGTCGCGGGTGTCCCGCTCATCCTGCGAGACGACTCGCGCCTTGATGGCGGCGGATCGCTCGACCATGACCCGTGCCGCGCGCGGCTCCACCCGCAGGCAGGCCTCCAGGTGCGTTTCGAGAAACACCCAGAGCGCGCGATCGGCGATGGCCGCGTACTTGAGCACCTCGGCGAATCCCGACCGCCGCTGGCGGAGGGGCAGGCTGCCCAGCAGGCGGAGGTTGCTGAAGACCAGGCGCGGCTGGTAGAACGCGCCGAGCAGGTTCTTGCCCTGGGGCAGATCGACGCCGACTTTGCCGCCGATCGCCGAGTCCACCTGGGCCAGCAGCGTGGTCGGCACCTGGACATACGGTAGGCCTCGACGATAGATCGCGGCCACAAACCCGGTCAGATCCCCCACGACCCCGCCGCCGAACGCGATGAGCGTGGGCAGGCGCAGCGGCGGGCGGCGCGCCAGCCGCTGGATGAGCCGCTGCGCCATCGCGAGCGATTTCGACCTCTCCGCTTCCGGGACAGTGATCATCGACAGCCGCCATCCCGCCCGCGCGAGCGGCCGCAGCAGCGCGGCCCCGTACCGGTCCAGCAACGACCGGTGCGACACCACCCACCCTTCCGGCGGCAGCCGGGCCGCGGTGAGCCATCGCGGCAGCGCGTCGAACGAATCGGCCAGGACAACCGGGTAGGACCGCTCACCGAGGGACACCGTGATCGGATTCATCCCCCCACCTGCAGGGAGCCTGCGATGGCCAGACGGGTCCTGCCGCTGCGCAGCCCCCGTCTGGCAAGCGCACCGCTTGCGGGCTGCGGGTGGCCAGGTACTCCGCGAGCCGCGAATTCGGATTTTGCGAGCCCTCGTCGTGAGCAGAGCGCAGCAAAATTCGCTGAGCGGCGCGCGGAGACCTGGCCAGGACCCGCAGCGAGCGGAACGTCTGCCCCGCGAACAAGGCATGTCATGCCGTAGTCGGCTCCAGGAGATGGCGGGGAAAGGTGATCGGCTCGACGAGCAGCGCGCCGGTGTGGGCCGGCCCCTCGCCGATGAGACACCCGTGCTTGACCCGTCCAAACGTCACGGTCGTCGTGGCGCGCGCGGCCACGCCGTGCACCGCGCCGGTGTCCCCATCCAGGCCGGAGGGCAGATCGACGGCGAGGATCGGCTTGCCGGACTGATTCATCAGCGTGATGAGCGAGGCGGTCGGTTCGCGCACCGGCCCGCGCAGCCCCAGCCCGAGCAACGCATCCACCAGCAGGTCCGCCTCCGCCATTGCCCGACCGACCTGCTGAGGGATTCCGGCACCCCCAGGCTCCCACTCGATGAAGGGCAGCCCCAGCCGTTGCAGGATCACGGCGAAGATCGCCGGCTCTCCGCGCAGCGCCGTCCGCCGACAGGCCAGCACGAGGTGCAGGCGCACCCGGTGGTTCAGCAGGTGCCGGGCCGCCGCCAACCCATCCCCTCCATTGAACCCTGAGCCGCAGCAGAGGAGGAGGGCCGCGTCGGGACGCGAGATCATCCCCAGGGCGGCAGTGGCCACGGCCAGCCCGGCGTGGTCCATGAGCAACAGGCGTGGAATACCAAGCCGGTCGACCGCCGTCGCATCGATCTGCTGCATCTGCGCGACGGACACCGCCGACTGCGGCTCCCGTACCCGGGTTCCGGAGCGAGAGGGAGGCACCGTGAGGTTAAGGGGAGGCAGGCGGTGGCGTGGCAGCCGTGGTTGGCGTGGCGGCCTCTTCCTTTTCCTTCGCCGCCGCCTTCCGGATCTTCATCCGCGTCTGCTTGATCTTGGGCAGGCCGAACACGGAGTGCTGCTGGCTCCATTGGCCCTGCGTCATGAGATGACGAACCCGCTCGTGACGCTTCAGGACGTTGCGGAGCGCTCCGGCCGCATGAGGATCTGATCGAAGGGACGAGTGCACGGACATGGAGGCCTCACAGGCTTTTGACAAAACAGTCGGCGTACCGCGTCTTCAGGCTGACGGATTTCTCCCGCGCATTGCCCTGCGAAGGAAACGGCCCGACGTAGACGATCGTGCGTCCATTGCGCATGACGAGAAATGCCCGCTCGCCCTGCGCCTGCAGACGATCCAGCTCGCGCTTCGCCAGCTGGGGCCGGCTGTAGGTGACCACCTGCACGGCATAGCGGCCGGCCGTGGGCTGCGCCACCGGCGCAGGCCGAGGCGCGGATACGGGCTCGCCGGTCGCCCTCGCCGGCTCGACGGCGGTCGTCGTCCCGGCGGCCGGTGCGGGCGCCTCCTCGGCGAGCCGGCTGCGCGGTTTCACTTTGGTCGGCGCCGACGCCGGCGCGGGGCTCGACTTCGGTTTCGCCTTGGCGGCGGCCTCGTCGGCCGGCTGCTCGCGCGCCAAGAGCATCCGTTCGGCGCGCACCAGCCGCTTGCCCCGTTCGACCCCGCCCGCGAAGATCACGGTGACCCCCATGAGGGCGCCCATCAGGCCAAGCATGAGCTGATCATACCGGACCTGAATGACCATCCGCCCCACCGGGGTGCGGCGCATGCGCGGGGCCGGCTGCTGCCCGAGCTCAAACAGTTCCAGCTGGCCCTCGGGCGATCGTGTTGCCATCAAAGCAGATATTCTACGTGAAGCAACGCCGCTCGTCAACAGGCTGGGGGGCAGGCGCCCTTTTTGAAGCGAGGCTCGGTGCCGACCCTCAAGCGCTCGATGTTGCTCCGATGCCGGAGGATCACCAGGAACGCCAGGCCGATCCCGAACAGGAGCTCGGGGGGGCTGCGCCGCATCACGACCTGCGCGATGGGCAGCGCCGCCATCGCGGCGATCGACGCCACCGAGACATAGCGCCAGCGCGCGAAGCACGCGAGCCAGATGGCCGCGCACACGGCCGCCAGGGACGGCAGCGCTCCGACCAGGACGCCGATCGTCGTCGCGACCCCTTTGCCTCCCTGGAAGTTCAAGAAGAGGGGAAAGCAGTGGCCCACGACCGCCATCACCCCGCAATCAAAGCGGGCTTCCGGGGTCACCGAGGGGATGAGCCAGCTCGCCAGCACCCGCACGGCGATCAGCCCCTTGGCGACATCGATCAGGAAGACCGCGAGCCCGGCCGCACGCCCGGCCACGCGCGTCACATTGGTGGCGCCGACGTTGCCGCTGCCCACCGTCCGCACATCGACGTGCTTGAGCCACTTGACCGCGAGGTAGGCGGTCGGCAGCGAGCCGAGGAGGTACGACGCTGCCAGCGCCACGACCAACCCGCCCATCGCCCCGTCCGCCTTACCCCAGCGTCCGGATCCCCATCCGGACGTAACTCACGGCGGAGACCACGGTCAGGATCGCCGCAAGGAAGAGGAGCGACGGCGTGATCGGCAACCCCAGCAGGACCGACGTGATGACCAGCATCTGGGCGGCCGTCGTGCATTTCCCGACCCAACTCGGCTGGACGGTCCATCGGCCCTTGATGGTAAACAGCACGATGGCGCCGGCGACCAGGAGCACGTCGCGGGAGATGACGATGAGGTTGAACCACGCCGGGATGCGCATCCCGGGAGGCAGCCCCTGGATCATGGAGCAGCTGATCAGGGTGCTGAGGATGAGCGCCTTGTCGGCGATGGGATCGAGCAGCGTGCCCAGCTCGCTCTGCTGATTCGTCAGACGGGCCAGGAACCCGTCGGCGGCATCCGAGGCGATGCCGATGACGAACAATCCCAACGCGAGGAACCGGAGGGCATCCCGGTCCGGATGGTAGTACACGAGCGACGCGACGATCCCCGGCACCAATAAGATCCGGAAGATCGAAATCTTATTGGCCAGGTTCATCCCACTCCCTGCCGCGGGCCCCGCCGTAGGTGGGGCCCGTGTGCGGACTCAAAATCTTTCATCCCCCAAGCACACCAGCCGTTCCGTCCTACAGAGCGAGCCCTTCGGGATCGGAACGGCTGAGCGGCAGGTAGATGGGATCATCCCGCGGCCTGCCCCCCACTGTCCTCCGGTCCGCCTCCGGCGGACCGGCACTCGTTATCCGCCTGTCGAGCCCCCGCCTTCGGCTGAGGCAGACAGGTGGAGGGGGCGCGCGATCGACTTACTCTTTGTACCGGAGTTCCACGCCGTGGTTCGGGCAGTACTTGATGTCCTCGCCGTAGAGCTCGCCGCCCACCGGGCAGAACTTCGTCCGGGCCGTGGCCGGGGGGATCGCCTGCTGCTGGGCTCGCTGCTCCGACTCCTCGAGGGCGTGCCCGATGGCCGCTCCGCTCAGCGCCCCCAGCCCCGCGCCAATCGCCGTCCCGGCCCCCGCATGGTCGCTCTGGTTGCCCACGATGGCGCCTGTGCCGGCGCCGATGAGCCCGCCAAGCACCGCGCCTTGCGTCGTCTTCGACTGGGCGGCCGTGCCCATCGACTCACATCCCGCCAGGCCCGCGGCGAGCACCGCAAGGATCACCGCTGACGTCCTCTGCATCATGCGCCTCCTTGTTGTCAGGTGTCAGACACTTTTCCCGCTTTGAAAGGTGTCTGACACCTGTTTACTGTAGCACGAAGCCCTGCTTACCGCAATACCCGCCAGCGGGTGATCGGCCAGAAGATGCACATGGCCCGCCCGATCACGAGCCGCTTGGGCACGAACCCCCAGAACCGGCTGTCATGCGAGGAGCGGGCGTTGTCCCCCAGGACGAAGTAGGCATCCGCCGGCACCCGGAACGGCTCACGCTCTTTCGCATACGGCCCCTCGCCATACGGCTGGTCGCTGTGGAAGGCGCCCGAGCCGTCCAGCGGCGCGTCGTTGACGTACACCTGGCCGTCGCGCAATTCCACGGTGTCGCCGCCCACCGCCGCGAGGCGCTTGATGAACGGCCGCTTCGGGTCGTCCGGATACCGGAAGACGAGGATCTCGCCGGGGTGCGGCTCGCGGAAGCGGTAGAGGAACTTGTTGACGAGGATCCGATCGCCTTCGATCAGGGTCGGCCGCATCGAGCCGGAGGGGATCTTGAACGGCGCCATGATGAACGTGCGGATCACCAGCGCCAGGGCGACCGCCCACAGCAACGACTCGAGATTCTCCCGCCAGGCCGAGGCCTGCGGTTTCTTGGCGGAGGCGCGGCGGAGGCGGCGCGCCATCTACAGTTTTAAGACCGCGAGGAAGGCTTCCTGCGGGATCTCGACGTTGCCGAATTGTTTCATGCGCTTTTTCCCTTCCGCCTGGCGTTCCCACAGCTTCCGCTTGCGGGTGATGTCGCCGCCGTAACACTTGCCCGTCACATGCTTGGCCAGCGGCCGGATGCTCTCCCGCGCGATCACATGGCTGCCGACCGCCGCCTGGATCACGACCTCGAAGAGCTGCCGGGGGATGAGCGCCTTGAGCCGCTCCGCGAGCGCCTTGCCCTTCTCGTGCGCCTGCTCCTTGGGCACGATCAGCGAGAGCGGCTCGCAGATCCGCCCGTTGAGGAGGATGTCGAGCCGCACGAGCTGTGCGGGCCGGTAGGCGATCACCTCGTAGTCGAAGGAGCCGTACCCGCGGGTCAGCGATTTCAACCGATCATAGAAGTCCACGAGGATTTCCGCAAGCGGCATTTCATAGGAGAGCTTCACCCGCGTCTCGCTCAGGTACTCGGTGGACCGGTAGGACCCCCGCTTCTGCGTCACCAGGTCCATGAGCGCGCCCATCGCCTCCGCCGGGCACAGGATCACCGCCCGCACGTAGGGCTCGGCGATCGCCTGGATCACCCCGGGCGATGGCAGGTCCGTCGGGCGGTGGACCTCGATCCGCTTCCCGCCGTGGATCGTCACCTGGAAGACGACGCTCGGCGTCGTCAGCACGAGCGACACCCCGTACTCGCGCTCCAGCCGCTCCTGGACGATCTCCATGTGCAGCAGCCCCAGGAAGCCGCAGCGGAACCCCTGGCCGAGCGCGTCCGACTGCTCGGGCTCGAACTGGAACGCCGCGTCGGTCAGCGCGAACTTCTCCATCGCCGCCCGCAGCGTCGTCAGCTCCTGGGCGCTCGCCGGATAGATGCCGGCAAACACCATGGGCTTCAGCCGCCGGAACCCCGGCAGGGGGCGCTCCGCCGGGCGCGCCGCCTCGGTCACGGTATCGCCGGCGACCACATCATGGGGATGGCGGATGCTCGCGGTGAAATAGCCGACTTCGCCGGCCGCCAGCTCCTGCACGCGCTGCGGCTGCGGGGTCAACACCCCGAGCTCCTGCACCTCGAAGGTCTTCTGGGTGCCGAGCAAGCGCACGCGCATGCCGGCGCGCAGGGTGCCGTTGACGAGCCGGATGAAGACCATGACCCCTTTGTACGCATCGTAGCTCGAATCGAAGATCAGGCACGACAGCGCAGCCGCCGGGTCGCCGGCGGGCGGCGGGACCTCGAGCACGATCCGCTCCAGCAGCTCCGGCACGCCCCGCCCTTCCTTGGCGCTGGCCTGGGTGATGCGCGCCTCGTCGTTCTGGAGCAGGACCCGCAGCTCCGCCGCCACGCGCTCCGGCTGGGCATTGGGCAGGTCGATCTTGTTGATGACCGGCAGGATCGTCAGCTGGCGCTCGCGGGCGAGCGCGTAGTTGGCGACCGTCTGGGCCTCGACCCCCTGGGCGGCGTCCACGACGAGGACCGTCCCCTCGCACGCCTGCAGGCTCTTGGTGACCTCAAAGGAGAAATCGACGTGGCCGGGGGTGTCGATCAGGTTGAGGATGTAGCGCTGGCCGTTGCGGGCCTGGTACTGGAGCCTGACCGCCGAGGCCTTGATTGTAATGCCCCGCTCGCGCTCCAGCTCCATGTCATCGAGGAGCTGCTCGCGGAACCGCCGCGGATCCACGGCGCCGGTCGCCTGCAGCAGGCGGTCGGCGAGCGTGGACTTGCCGTGGTCGATGTGGGCGACGATGCAGAAGTTCCGGATCGACTCCAACCCCATGCGGCCTCAGCGACCCTCGGCCAGCCTCACCCCCAGCCGCAGCAACCGCGGCAGGCGGCTGCGGCGCGGGGTCTCAGCGTAGATGCGCACGATGGGCTCGGTGCCCGAGCGGCGAAACAGCAGCCAGCTGTCATCCCGGCCGATGAGCTTCACGCCGTCCATCGTGTTGACGCGCGCGACCGCCACGCCGGCCAGGTCCTGCGGAGGGGCCTCGGCCAGCCGCCGGAAGAGCCCATCGACCTGCGCCATCCTCAACTGCAGGTCGCGCCGGCCGTACCAGAAGCGCCCGAACCGGCGCTCCAGATCGCCCACCAGCGCCGACAGCGAGCGGCCGCTCGCCGCGATCGCTTCCAGCACGAGCAAGCCGTTGAAGATGCCGTCCCGCTCCGGCAGGTAGCCCGCCACGCCGATGCCGCCGGACTCCTCCCCGCCGATGACGACGTCCTGCTCGAGCATGAGCTTGGCGATGTGCTTGAACCCGACCGGCACTTCGATCAGCCGCAGCCCCAGCGCCTGCGTGAGCCGGTTGATCAGCATGGTGTTGGACACGGTTTTCACGACCGCCCCGGTCTGCCGCCGGACCGTCACCAGGTGCATGAGGAGCACGCAGAGCACTTGGCCGGGGTTCAGCCACGCGCCGCCGGGGCCGATGATCCCGAGCCGGTCCGCATCACCGTCGGTCGCGATGCCAAGGTCCGCGCGCGCGCGCCGCACCGTCGTCATGAGCTCGGCCAGGTTCGCGGCGATCGGCTCCGGGGCGCGGCCACCGAACCGCGGGTCCGGCTCGCCGTGGAGCGTGTCGATCCGGCAGCGGCCGCCGGCCACCACGCGCTCGATGAGCCGGCCGCCGGCGCCGAACATCGAATCGACGACGACGCGAAACCGCCGGCGGCGGATCGAGGCCAGATCCAGGCTCGAACGGATGCCCGCCAGAAACGGCGGGAGGAAATCGGCGGGGCGGACGCGCCGCGCCGCCGTGGCCTCCTCAAACGCGAGGCGCTTGACCGGCGCACGGCCCAGGCGGCGCTCGATGGACGCGACGGTCTCCGTCGTGGCCGAGCCGCCGAAGGCCTCTTTGACTTTGATCCCGTTGTAGACCGCCGGGTTGTGGCTGGCCGTGACCATCACGCCGGCCGGCAGCCGCTTGGCGACGACGTAGCGGCTGACCGCGCAGGTGGGGACCACGCCGGCGCTGAGGACAACGCGCAGGCCGTTGCCCGCCAGCACTTCGGCCACCGTCCGCGCGAAGGTGTCGGAGAGAAACCGGGAATCCCACCCGATCGCCACCGGGCCGCGCCGTCCGCCACGCGCCTTGAGATGGTCCGCCATCGCCTGCGCCACGATCCGGACGTTGGCCGTGGTGAAGTCGTCGGCCATGACGCCGCGCCAGCCCTCGGTGCCGAATGCGATCGCGCTCGCCATCATGGCGCCCGGAGGGATTGGATGGCGGCCTGGCAGGAGGAGGCCCGAAAGACGTACGTGCCGGCGACCATCACGTTGGCCCCGGCCTGCCGACACAGGCGGCCGGTCTCGGCGTTGATGCCGCCGTCCACCGCCAGATCCCCGGCGAACCATTCGCGGATCCGCCGCACCTTCGGCACGACCTCCGGCATGAACGCCTGCCCGCCGAACCCGGGCTCGACCGTCATCACCAGGACGAGGTCGACCGCGTCCGCAAACGGCTTCAGCGCATCCGCCGTCGTTCGCGGCCGCACCGACAGCCCGGCCTTGGCGCCGGCCTTCCGGATCGCGCCCAGGGTCTCCCGGAGCATCGCCTCGTTCCGGAGCCCTTCGGCTTCCACGTGGACGGTCAGCGCGTAGGCCCCGGCCGACACAAACGGCGCGAGGAACTGCTGCGGCTGATCCACCATGAGGTGGACGTCGAGCGGCAACCGGCTCACCCGCTTGATGGCGTCCACGATGATCGGGCCGATGGTCAGGTTGGGCACGAAGTGGCCGTCCATGACATCGACGTGCAGCCAGTCCGCGCCGCCGTCCTCGACCTTGCGGATCTCGTCGGCGAGGCGGCTGAAATCGCAGGCGAGCAGGCTCGGCGCCACCAGCACGCGGGGGTTCATCGGTCAAATTTGAACCGGCGAAGTGCCTGGCACTTTTTACTCATGGGAGGCGGAAGAGATCAACGAGGCGCGAGGCTTCGGGCTCGTCGATCGGGCCGACGACGGCTAGGTGCAGTTTCGGCGTGGCGAAGAGCCGCCGCGCCACGCGCCGGATGTCCTGCTCCGTGACCCTGGCGAGGTACTTCAGCAGGTGGTCCGGGCGCGCCACGCGGCCGACCGTCACCGCCTGCTCGCCCATCCAGAGCATGTGGTCCATCGTATCCTCCAGGCCCATTTGCAATTGCCCCGCATAGTAGTCCTTGGCGCGCCGCAGCTCCGCCCGCGAGATGGGCGTGCGCGCAAGCCGCCCCAGCTCCGTCACAATGGTCTGGAGCGTCGAGGCCAGCTTGGCGGTCTCGCACCCGGCGTGGATCACAAACGCCCCCGTGTCCTCGAACCGCTTGATCTGCGTGCCGATCTCGTACACGAGCCCGCGCTTCTCCCGCACCTCGCGGAACAGCCGGGACGACATGTTGGCGCCCAGCAGCACGTGCGCCAGCTCCAACGCGAACCGGTCCGGATGGGTCCGGGGGATCGCATACATGCCCAGGCATAGGTGCGTCTGCTCCGTCGGCTTGCGCCACACGCGCACCTGCGGGCCGCGCCGGGGTCGGGGCGCCCGCAGGAACCGGCTCGTCGGCACCGGCCGCATCCCGCCGAAGGCCCGCCGGATGGCGCGGCTCGCCAGCTCAGGCTCCACCGCGCCGGCGACCGCCACGAGGAGGTTGCGCGGCTGGTACATCCGCCGCCAGTACCGCACGACGTCCTCACGCGCGATCCGCCGCACCGTCTCGCTGGTGCCGGAGAGGAGCATCCCCAGCGGGTGATCCGGCCAGAGGAGCTGGCTGAACAGGTCGTGGACGTACTGGCCCGGCGTGTCATCATACATCCGGATCTCTTCGAGGACGACCTCCCGCTCCTTCTCGACGTCCTGAGGCGCCAGGCGGGGACGGCGGATCATGTCGGCGAGCACCTCGACGGTGCGCCGGAAGTGCCGCGCCGGCACCTTGGCCAGGTAGCAGGTGAACTCCTCCGCGGTGAACCCGTTGAGCGAGCCGCCCACCCCCTCGATCTGCTGCTTGAGCTGCTCGCAGGAGCGCCGCCGCGTCCCTTTAAAGAGGAGGTGCTCCAAAAAATGCGAGATGCCGGATGACGCCGGCGCCTCGTACCGTCCGCCGGCGCGCACCCAGGCGCCCACCGTGACGGATTGCGCCTGCGGCATCGGCCGCTGCACGAGCCCCGCCCCGTTGGGCAAGGTCGCGATCAGATACGGTGAGCCGTCACGTCGTCTGGCGCGTCGCATCGAGGTAGTGCTGCAAGATGAGCTGCGCCGCGATCTGATCGATGGCCGCTTTCCGCGTGCGGCGCGACGCCCTCGTGTGCTGGAGCATCCGCTGGCCCTGAACCGTCGTGAGCCGCTCATCCACGAGCACGAGCGGCACCGGCACCCGTCGGCGAAGCAGGTCGGCAAACGCCGTCACCTTCTGCGCCTGGATGCCGCGCTCGCCGCGCAGCGTGAGCGGCAGGCCGACCACGATCCGCGCCACGCCGTGCGCCGCCACCAAGGCCCCCACCGCGTCGGCATCCGCCGCCGCGGCCGTGCGCGTCAGGACCGTCAGCCGCTGCGCGGTCAGGCCGAGCGGATCGCTCATCGCCACGCCGATGCGCCGGTCGCCCACGTCCAGCCCCAGGACCCGCATCAGCCGACAAACCGTTTCACAACGCCCTCTCTATACTGAGGCGGGTCTTGGCCAGGTCTCCGCTCGCCGCTCAGCGAATGTTGCTGCGCTGCGCACCATCTGACGGCTCGCAACATTCGAATTCGCGGCTCGCGGAGCGCCTGGCCACCCGCCTCCACGAGCGCGCGCGAACCCATCTCTCATAATACTAGCGGTAGCGCGACAGGCGCGGATCGGCCGCCAGTCGCGCGACGAGATCCCGCACCGCCTGGGCGGTGTCCGGCCGGCAGATGAGCGTCGCGGACGGCGTATGGACGATCACGAGATCGCGCACCCCGACGGCGGCCACGAGGTGGTTGGTGTGATCGACCACCGTCACGTTGCGGCTGTCGATCATCACCGTCCGGAACGAGGCCTGACCCAACCGCGCCCACGTGTCCCAGCTGCCCAGATCCGCCCAGGCGAATCGGCCTTCCACCACGACCCCGCCCTCGAGATGATCCATCACGCCGTGGTCGAATGACACCGCCGCCAGCGCGCGATAGGCCCGCCGGGCCTGTGAGGAGAGCAGCTTCCCGTACGCGCGTCGGAGCCGCCCACCCAGCGGCACGAGCCGCCGGGTATGCTCCGGCAGCCATTCCGTCAGGCAGGACAGAAACATCTCCGCCGATCCGACAAACGTCCCGCTGTTCCAGAAGGTGCCCCGCTGCGCAAGCAGGCGCCTCGCCATCGCCGGGGACGGCTTCTCCACGAAGCGCGACAGTCGGTACACGCGCGCCGCGCCAAAGCCGGGCAGGCGCTGGCCGGTCAGGAGGTAGCCGAGGCCCGGATGCGGATGGGTGGGGCGGATGCCGATCGTCACGATGGTGTCCTCGCGTTGCGCGGCGCGGATGGCGGCGCGCAGGGCCTGTTGGAACGCCGCGTCATCGCCGACCCAGTGATCCGCCGGCACGACGACCATCAAGGCCTTGGGGTCGCGCACCGCCAGCGCGATGGCCGCCACGGTGATGCAGGCGGCCGTGTTCCTGATCGTGGGCTCGACGAGCATCGATCGGCGCAGCGCCGGCGGCAGCACCCGCCGCACCGGTTTGGCCTGCTCCTTCGTCGTGACAATGAGCCATTTCGCCCCGGGCCATGCGGGCCGCAATCGCTGAATCGTCGCCGCCAGCAGGCTGCGCCGGCCGTCCGGCGCCAGGCAGACCTTCGGCGTGCTGGCGCGCACCAGCGGCCAGAGCCGCTCGCCGCGGCCCCCGGCCATCACGACAAACGTCACCGAAGCGCCTGCCATCAGAGCCCCTTCCTGAGGCGCGCGACGAACCCTGCGGCCGCCCGCACCGCATGCGGCGCGCGGCGCGCCGTGGCGATCACCTGGACCAGGGCGCTGCCGACGATCACGCCGTCCGCCAGACGCGCCACGCGCGCGGCCTGCGCCGGCGTGGAGATGCCGAAGCCCACGCAGATCGGCTTCGTCGTCACGACACGCAGCTGCCGGATGCCGTGCACCAGCGTCGGGGGAAGCCGCCGCCGCGCGCCGGTGGTCCCGGTCACCGAGACATAATAGATGAAGCCCTGCGAGGCGCGCGCGATGAGCCGCAGCCGATCCGGCGGGCTGGTCGGCGCGGCCAAGAACACGGTCGCCACGCCGGATGAGGCGGCCGCCGCCCGCAGCTCCGCCGCGGCCTCCACGGGCACATCCGGCGCGATGACGCCGCTGATGCCGCTTGCCGCAGCCGCCCGGAAGAAGGCCGAAAGCCCGCCTCCCCGCCGGCTGCCGCCAAACTGCAGCATCGGGTTCACGTAGGTCAGGCACAAGACCGGCACGCGCAACCGCGCGCGCACGGACGCGATGGCCGCCAGGATCGTGGGCGGCGTGGTCCCCCGCGCCAGCGCCTGGGCCGAGGCGCGTTGGATCGTGGGGCCGTCGGCCAGCGGATCCGAGAACGGAATCCCCACCTCGATGGCGTCCGCGCCGGCCTCCTGCAAGGCCACCAGCAGCGGGCCGGTCAGCGACGGCTGCGGAAATCCGCCCACGAGGAACGGGATGAGCGCCTTGCGCCGGGCGCGCCGCAGCGCGTCAAACGCGCGCGTGAGCCGATCCATCCTGCGAGAAGAGCCGCGCGGCGATCGTCTGCATGTCCTTGTCGCCCCGGCCGGAGAGGCCCACGATGACCAGCCTGCCCCGCGGAAGGCGCGGCGCGCGCTGCTGCAGCCACGCAATGGCGTGCGCCGGCTCCAGCGCCGGGATGATCCCCTCGGTGCGGGCCAACAGCGACGCGCCCTGCAACGCCGCCGCGTCGGTGACCGCGACATACCGCGCGCGCCGGATCTGTTGGTAGTAGGCGTGCTCCGGCCCCACGCCGGGGTAATCCAACCCGGCGGAGATCGACTCCGTCGTGAGCACCTGGCCGAAGCGGTCCTGCAACAGTAGGCTCTTGGCGCCGTGCAGCACGCCGGGCCGGCCTTTCATGAGGGTCGCCGCGTGGCGGCCCGGCGCCAGCGACGTGCCGCCCGCCTCGACGCCGAGGAACGCCACGCGCCGATCACGCCGGAAGGGATGGAACAACCCAATGGCATTGGACCCGCCGCCGACGCAGGCCAGGAGCAGATCCGGCAGCCGGCCTTCGGCCTCGAGAATCTGCCGCCGGGCCTCCTCGCCGATGACCGCCTGAAAATCCCGCACGAGCATCGGGTAGGGGTGCGGGCCGACGACCGAGCCGATGCAGTAGTGGGTCGTCTCCACCGTCGTGACCCAGTTGCGGATCGCCTCGCTCGTCGCGTCCTTCAGCGTCTTGGTGCCGGAGGCCACCGGCGTCACCCGCGCGCCTAAGAGCTGCATCCGCACGACGTTGAGCGCCTGGCGCCGCATGTCCTCCTCGCCCATGAAGACCTCGCACGAGAGGCCGAACAGCGCCGCGACGGTCGCGGTGGCCACCCCGTGCTGCCCCGCGCCGGTCTCCGCGATGAGCCGCCGCTTGCCCATCCGCACCGCCAACAGCCCTTGGCCGAGCGTGTTGTTGATCTTGTGCGCGCCGGTATGGAGCAGATCCTCGCGCTTGAGGTAGATCCGCAGCCCGCCCAGGGCGTCGCCGAGGCGCGCGGCGCGGGAGAGGGGCGTGGACCGCCCGGCGTACTGGCGCAAGAGCCGGGCGAGCTCGCGGCGGAACCCGGGGTCGCGACGGGCCGTGGCATAGGCGCGCTCCAGCTCGCCGAGGGCGGCCATGACGGTCTCCGGGACGTACTGGCCCCCGAAGGGGCCGAAGTACCCGGCGGAATCAGGCAGGGTCTGTCGTCGGGGCATGGGAAAGTTTTATGGTAACCGAAATGGCGGGGGGTGTCAAAATCTGAAGAGGCGGACCCGGCGGCCGAGGCCGAGGCGGCGCGCCCGTCGGACCGCTTCCGCCCCCACGGCGACGTCGTGGATGGCCAGGCCCGTCGAGTCGAACACGGTCAGCTCGTCGGCCGAGCGGCGGCCGCGCGCGCGGCCGATCAGGACGTCGCCGAGCTCCGCGTGGATGTCCCGCGGGCGGAACTGCCCGCGCCGGACGGGCACGTTGAGCTCGCCGCCGTGGATGGCCTGCGTCCGCTCATCCACGACGACGGTGGCCTCGCGCACGATGCGCCAATCCAGCTCCTGCTTGCCGGGCGCATCGGCGCCGATCGCGTTGAGATGCGCGCCCGGGGCGACCCACGCGCGCTTGACGAGCGGGCGACGCGAGGGCGTGACCGTCACCAACAGGTCCGCCTCACGCGCACAGGCCTCAATGGTCGCGCACGGCTGGAAGGTGACCCGCGGCAGCTGCCGGCGCATCCGCCGGCAAAACCGCGCGGCCTCTGGCCACCGCAGCCCCCACACCTTGACGCGGGTCAGGCGGAAGACCGCGGCCAGCGCCATCAGCTGCGCATCCGCCTGCGCCCCGCAGCCGATGAGCCCGACGACGCGACTCTCCGGACGGGCCAGCGCCTGCGCCGCCACCGCGGCGGCTGCCGCGGTGCGCAGCTTGGTGATCCATACGCCATCCATCACCGCCAGGGGCACCCCGGTTGCCGGATCGTTGATGACGATGACCGCCATGACCGTCGGCAGGCCTTTGGCGCGGTTGCCAAGATGCACATTGACCCATTTCATCCCGCAGGCCGGCGGGCGGCGCAGGAAGGCGGGCATCGCGCGAAAGTCGTCGCCGCGTGGGAGGTTCAGGTAGAGCTTGGGCGGCATGAGCGCCTGGCCGCGCGCCATCGCCTCGAAGGCCTCGCGCACGACGCGGATCGCCGTGCGCATGTCGAGCACCCGCTCGATGTCCCGCTGCGTCAGCACCAGCGTCTCAGGGCTCATGCGCCGATGCGGAAGTGGATGACGTCGCCGTCCTTGACCACGTAGTCCTTCCCTTCCAGGCGCAGCAACCCCTGCGCACGGGCGGCGGCGTCGCTGCCGCAGCGCAGGAGGTCCTCCGCCGTGATGACTTCCGCGCGGATGAACTGCCGCTCGAAATCGGTGTGGATGGTGCCGGCGGCTTTGGGCGCGGTGGTGCCCTGCGGGACCGTCCACGCCTGGAGGATCTTCGAGGCGGTCGTGAAGAAGGTGACCAGGCGCAGCAGCGCGTAGCCCTGGCGGATGACCTGCGGCAGCGCCGAGTCCTCCGCCCCCAGCTCCCGCCGCATCGCCGCGCGATCGGACGGCTCAAGCTCGGCCAGCTCGGCTTCGAGCTTGGCGCAGACCACGACGAGCAAGGCGCCCTCGCGCGCCGCCAGCGCGCGCAGCGGCTCCACCAGCGCCGCCGCCTCGCCGGCCTGTTCCCCGACGTTGGCGACGTACAGGATCGGCTTGGCGCTCAAGAGGTCGACCCCGAACGCCCGGGGATGCGCGGCGGCCGCAAGCCCCAACGCCCGGATCGGCGTGCCGGCCGCCAGCGCGCCATGCCAGCGGTCCAGCTGCGCCATGAGCGCCGCGGCGGGCTTGTCGCCGCCCTTCGCCAGCTTGCGCTCCTTCTCCCGACGGCGCTCCACGAGCTCCAAGTCCTTGAGCAGCAGCTCGGTCGTGACGATCTCGACGTCGCGCAGCGGATCCAGCGCGCCGGCCGGATGAGCCACGTTGGGGTCCTCGAAGGCGCGCACCACGTGCAGCAGCGCGTCCACCCCGAAGAGATGGCTGAGGAACTGGTTGCCCAGCCCCTCCCCCTCGTACGCCCCCTTCACCAGGCCGGCGATGTCGATGAACTCGACGCTGGCCGGGATGACCCGCTCCGGCGACAGCCGCGACGCCAGCGCCGTCAGGCGCGGGTCGTCGACGGGGGCGACGCCCACATTGGGATCCACCGTGGTGAACGGATACGGGGCGATGGCCGCATGCCCGGCGGTCAGCGCGTTAAACAGGGAGGATTTGCCGGCGTTTGGCAGGCCGACAAGGCCGAGCTTCGTCATGCGGCAGCGGCGGGCGCAGCGGGGGGGACACTGCTATTTTTCGCATTGGGCTGACGGCTGTGAAAAATAGCAGTGTCCCCGACGATTATTTTCGCAAGAACCATAGACCAGACATAATGAGGAGCACGCCCAGCACCCGCGAGCCGTTCAGCGGCTCGCGCAGCAGCCACCAGCCCAACAGCGCGCTGATGAGCGGGTAGGCGCCGGCCACCGGGGTGACCTGCGAGACCACGCCGGATCTCAGCGCATGGTAGAACGCCCACTGCCCCACGAAGCTCGCCAGCAACCCCCCGCCGGCCAGCAGCAGATAGGAGGAGAGCGGCAGGGTCCGCAGCGCGGCCCACGGCGACGTGAAGAGGCTGACGAGCACGAGGCCGATCAGCACCCCCACGCTGCGGACGACCACCCCGACGGTGGGCGACACCGCGTTCCCCAGCCCGACCTTTTCGATCAAGGGCACTATCCCCCAGATGCCGGCGGTCAGCAGGGCCCAGAGAAACGCGGTCATGTCGAGTCTCCTCAGTGCTGACGAAACTGCTGCCAGAGGCGGCGGAACCGCGCCTCGTAGAGCACGTGGTACAGCGCTTGTTTCTCCGGAAACGCGCGCGCCACGGCCTCCCGCAGCGCCTGCTGCTGGATCTCGATGTCGATCAGCGGCACCTCGCCGCAGACGATCATCTCGCAGATCCGGTCCGCCTGCCGCTGCAGCGCCCTGACGGCCTCGTCTTCCTGACAGAGCGCGGTCAGCCGCGCGAGCAGCTCCTCCTGTACGGCGTCGCGGTTCGCCGGGGAGAGCGGAATCAGCTCGACGTCCTTCCGGTGCTTCAGCGCGTCCAGCACCGGCAGCGGGCTGACGCCGGCCGTGGCCACGATCGACGGGCCCCGATCGAACGCCTCCTGCACCGCCTCGGCCAAGCGGCTCGAGCAAAACTCCATCTTGCCCAGCTCGTCAAGGAAGAGGATGAGCGCGTGCCGCACGCCCCGCTGGATCACCGGGATGGCGACGTCCTCCAGCACCGAGACGTTCACGCGATAGGGCCCCACCCGCGGACCCTGCTCCATCCGCCGGTGCGCCAACAAGACCTGCCGGCCGTCCAGCGGGCTGAGCCAGAACCCCACGCGCTGTTCCTGCTCCCGGCATTCCTCCGTCACGAAGCCGTCAACGGGAAACGGGCGCAGGGCCTGGGCGAGCCCCTGGATGAGCGTCGTCTTGCCCGTCCCGGGGCGGCCGACGATCATGAGGTGCTTCATCCCACTACCTGCCAGTGTCCCGCCCCACCAAGGGCGGGGCGGGACGGCCAGCTCCCATAGGTATCCGCGGCGCCGCTGGCCCGGCGGCGCCTCGATGCGGAGGGGCGGCACGCGCCGCCTCCGGCAGGTGGTGGGGTCATCCCCGCCTAGCTGAGGGGCAGCCGCTCGCGTCTGCCCTGCTGGAAGTAGCCCAACGGCGGCAGGAGGGGCGCGAAGCCCTCGGGATACGGCAGGAAGAACGTCACCGTCTCGTAGAGGCCGATGCCGGTGCGCACCAGGCCTTTGAGGATGCCGATCCCCAGGCCCGTAAAAAATCCGGTTCCCACATCGTCCGGCGTGTACCGCTCGTGGATCGTCTCCGGGATCTCCAACCACCCGAACAGCGTGTTCGCCGCGCCCCGCCCCAACTTCGTGAATGCCGGCTGCAGGTGGTAGCGCCCGATGACCTGTTCGGTGGGATCCCCTGTGGGGGCCGTCCCGCCCGGCTCCTCGCCCCACCCCCCTGGCACGCTGATCCCCGTCGCCAGGATCCCGCTCAGGACCCACCGCGCCATCCCTCCTCGCATGTCAGGCCTCCTTGCGTTGGCGTCGCGTGCGTGGCGTGGCTCGCTGAGGCATGAGGCCAGCCGCGCGCAAACTGATAATCCCATCGGTGCCGATGATGACATGATCGAGCACCTCGATGCCGAGTATGGCGCCGGCCTCCGCCAGCCGGGCCGTCAAGACGAGATCGTGCTCCGATGGCTCCGGATCGCCGGAGGGATGGTTGTGGACGAGGATGACCGCGGCCGCCGACGCGGCGATCGCCTCGTGGAACACCTCGCGGGGATGGACGACGCTGGCGGAGAGGCTGCCGACGGCGATCGGGCTTTCGCGGATGAGCCGATGCCGGGCGTCTAGCAGGAGGGCGACCACGTGCTCCTTCTGCTTATCGAGGAGGTGCGGCCGGACCAGGGCCGCGACCGCGTCCGGCGTGTCGACGGGGGGGCGACGGCCGTTGTGACGGGAGGGCAGGCTCAAGCGCCTGGCCAGCTCTGTCGCCGCCTTAAGCTGCGCCGCTTTGGCCGGCCCGAAGCCGTGGACCGCCGCGAGCTGCTCCACGGAGGCCTGCGCGATGCCCTGAAGGGTGCCGAAGGCCGCCAGCAGCCGCCGCGCGCTGATGAGCACGGACTCGCCGGCGACGCCGCGGCCGAGCACGCAGGCGAGCAGTTCCTGCTCGGAGAGCGCCTCGGTCCCGAGGCGGGCGAGCCGCTCGCGCGGCCGATCGGCAAGCGGCAGATCACGGACAGTCAAGCTGGGAGGCATAGATTCCGGTATCTTAGCACAAGGAGGGCTCGCTCACCAACGTCGAGCCAGTGTACAAATGAGGGGACGCTTCTATTTTTTCCAACCGGATCTGTGCGGGAAAACATAGAAGTGTCCCCGGGACTGTCGTTGCCACAGTCGCGTGGCGCGCACGAGCGCGGCGTCCCCGAACCGGTCGGTGATCCGGTCGCAGGCGCGCACGAGCCGCTCGTGCCGCGCCACCTCGGGCAGCCACCACGCCTGCCGCTCGGCGTAGGACAGTCCGGAGACCGCGATTCCCAGCATCCGGATCGGCTGGGCGAGCGGCGTCGCCGCGAGGATCCGGCAGCCGACGGAGTAGAGGTCCTCGCCATCGTCCAGGAATCGATCCAGGGTCCGCGCGCGGGACCAGGTCGTGAACCCCGCCCCACGGGATGTCGAGGTAGGCAGGCCGTGGGGCGGGGTGAAGTCGCGCGCGCGCAGCGTGAGGGTGACGGTCCGGCCCGACGCGCCGGCCAGGCGCAGGCGGCGGCCGACTTTCTCCGCCAGCTCCAGCAGCACCGCCCGCAGCCGCGCCGGATCGCCGGTATCGTGGGCGAGCGTGTGCAGGTGCCCCATCGATTTCGGCAACGGCAGGTGCTCCGCCCGCACCACCGGCGCCTCATCCATCCCCCGCGCCAGCCGCCACAGATGCGCGCCCGCGCCAGCTCGCCGCAGGCCGCGATCCCCACGGCGTTGAGCGCCGCCTGAAACGCCGGCCCGATCCCGCACAGCTCCTCGACGGGCAAGTCCGCGAGCACGACCGGCACCTGCGCGGCGGTGATCTGCATCAGGCCGTTCGGCTTCTGTCGCGAGGACGCCAGCTTGGCGATGAGCTTGTTCGGCCCGATCCCGATGGAGCACGAAAGGCCCAGTTCGCGCCGCACGGCGCGCTGCAACGTGGTCGCCACCGCCCTCGGCCCGCCGAACCGCGCGGCCGTGTCGGTCAGGTCGGCAAACGCCTCATCGATGGACACGCACTCGACGTCCGGCGTGTACTGCTCTATCCGGGCCGCGACTCGGCGGAAGAGCTGCGCGTACTGCTCCGGGTTGCCTTCGACGAGAATCGCGTGCGGACAGCGGGCGAGCGCTTCCTGCAGCGGCATGCCCGTGGTCACCCCAAAGGCGCGGGCCTCGTAGGAGGCGGTGGCCGCAACGGTGCGCGCCTGCCGGCCTGCCTGCGCCGCGCAATGACCTGTCCGGCCAGTCCTCGGCGCGGCAGGCAGGTTGCCGCAGACGATGACGGGTTTGCCCCGCAGCCAGGGGTTGGCCTGCTGCTCGACGCTCGCAAAGAAGGCATCCATGTCGAGATGGAGGATGACGCGCTCCATGCTCAGCCCTCCAGCGCCAGGCGCGTGAGCTGCCAGCGCAGGCTGCGCGGCTCAAAGCGCAGCTCGTAGGCCGCCTCGCCGTCGGTCAGCGCAAAGCAGCGGCGCACCAGCTGCCCGTCCCGTTCGGTCCAGACGCAGGTCACCTGGCGCACAGGCCGCCGCCGGCCTTGCCACACGAAGGCCATCGGCCGCATCCCGCGCGGCGTAAAGCGCGCCTCCACCTCGACGACCTCTTCGATCCACTCGACCTGCGTGACGGTCATCTGGCCAAGCCCTCTTCCTCTCTATACCAGACGTTTGTCTGGTTGTCAATCTACCGCGAGCGGAGGACGCCGCGACGGGAACAGGCGTGGCTCAACGGGCAGCGGCTGCACCACGGCGAGGTGGGGTGGCAGAGGTTCTGGCCCAAGGTCACCAGGAGGTCGTTGTAGATGCGCCAGTACTGGCGCGGGAGCTTGCCGCGCAGCGCCATCTCGGTCTGCTCCGGCGTGTTCGTCCGCACGTAGCCCCAGCGGTTGCTGATGCGGTGGACGTGGGTGTCGACGCAGATGCCGTCCTTGGCAAACGCCAGCGTCACGACCAGGTTGGCGGTCTTGCGCCCGACGCCCTTGATCGCCAACAGCTCCTCGAGGTCCTCAGGCACCCGGCCGCCGTGGCGCGTCAGCAGCGTGCGGCACACGGCCCGGATCGTCCGGGCCTTCGTGCGATAGAAGCCGACGGGGAAGATCGCGCGTTCGATCGTCCGCGTCGAGAGGCGCAGCATGGTTCGCGGCGTACGCGCCAGATGGAAGAGCCGCTGCGAGGCGGCGCGCGTCGTCTCGTCTTTGGTCCGCAGGCTCAGGAGGCAGCTGATGAGCGTCGTGAACGGATCCTCGCGGTAGCGGCTGACGACCGGCTCCTCCCACCGCCGCACCACCCGCCTCACCGTGCGGAGAACCTGGTCGATATTGCGGTTGCTCACCATGGTGACTTGCGAAAACCCTGCATGATTCGGAAAGAGCGGACCGTTTCCCTTTTCCTCTCGTTCAACTGGAGGAAAAGGGAAGCGGTCCGGCTGGTGCGCTCGCAACGCTAGCGGTCCGGCTGGTGCGCTAGCGGGCGAGGAGCTCCCGGAGTTTGGCGGCGGGGTCGGGTGCTACCATGAGGGCTTCGCCGACGAGGATCGCGTGCACGCCCAGCCGTTTCATCCGCGCGACATCTTCGGCAGTCTGGATGCCGCTTTCTGCGACAATGACCGAGCCGGCGGGCGCCATCGGGAGCAGCCGTTCGGTCAGATCCGGATCCATCTGAAATGTGCCGAGGTCCCGATGGTTGATGCCGAGCAGCCGGGCGCCGACGCGCGAGGCGATGCGCACCTCGTCGGCGCTGTGGACCTCCACGAGCGGATCGATGGCCAGCGCCTCCGCCGCCTGCAGGCACTCGGCCAGCGACGGCTCGGGCAGCACCCGCGCGATGAGCAGCACCGCATCCGCCTCGTACAGCGCCGCCTCAAATACCTGGTACGGATCAATGATGAAATCCTTCCGCAGCACCGGCACCTCGGTGAACTGCTTGGCGTCGCGCAGGAAGTCCAGGTGGCCGCCGAAGTACGCTTCGTCGGTCAGCACCGACAGCGCGGCCGCCCCCGCTTCGGCGAGCGTCTGCGCGAGGCTGACCGGGTCAAACCGCTCGCGCAGCATCCCCTTCGACGGCGACTTGCGTTTTAGCTCCGCGATGAGGGACAGGGTGCCCGGCACCGCAATCGCCTCGCGGAACGCGCGGCTGGCCTGGTAGCGCGCCACCCGGCCCCTGAGCTCCTCGAGCGGCAGCCGCGCCTTTGCGGCCTCCACTTCACGCCGCTTGTTGGCGATCATCTCATCCAGCAGCATGGCTGAGTGTCTTGACCTGCTCCAAGACGGCGGCCGCGCGGCCAGATGCCACCGCTGCCCTGGCCTTGGCGATGCCCTCTTCGATGGTGCGCGCCTGCTCCGCGACGTAGATCGCGCAGCCGGCGTTCAGCGCCACGATGTCGGACGCCGCGCCCGGCCGGCCCGCCAGGATGTCATGCGCGATCCGGACGTTGGTCGCCACGTCACCCCCGCGCACGTCGTCGAGGCCGGCGCGCGGCAGGCCGAAGCGCGCCGCGTCCAGCCGTTGTTCCTCGCTGACGCGCCCCGCCCGGACTTCCCGGCACACGGTCTCGCCGGTGGTCGTCGCCTCATCCAGCCCGTCGGCGCCGTGCACGACGAGCCCGTGCCGGATGCCAAGCCGCACGAGCGCCTCCGCCATCGGCACCAGCAGCGCAGCGTCGGCCACCCCGACCACCTGGAAGGCGAGCGGCGCGGGGTTGGCCAGCGGCCCGATCAGGTTGAAGAGCGTGCGGATCTTCAACTCCTTGCGGATGGGCGCAACCGCCTTCATGGCCGGATGGAAGCGCGGGGCGAAGCAGAACCCAAAGCTCGCCTCCTGCACCGAGCGCACGATCGCCTCCGGCGAAGCGTCGAGATGCACGCCCAGGCCCTCCAAGAGATCGGCGCTGCCGCAGCGGCTGGAGGCGGCGCGGTTGCCGTGCTTGGCCACGCGCACGCCGGCTCCGGCGGCCACCAGCGCGGCGAGCGTGGAGATGTTGATCGTCCCCTGCCCGTCGCCGCCGGTGCCGCAGGTGTCGCACAGCAACAGCCCCGCCGGCAGGGGCAGCGCAACCGCGTGCGCGCGCAGCACCCCGACGGCCGCCGCAATTTCCTCGGCGGTCTCCCCGCGTCGGGCCAGCGTCGTGAGGAAGGCGCGCACCTCCTCAGGCGGCATCCGGCCCGCCATGATCCCACCGAGGACGTGGCGCATCGCCTCGTCGGAGAGGGGCTGGTCGAATGTGACGGGAGTGGTCATGCGCGCGCCCGGCGACGGAACGCCCGCGCCAGCGCGAGGAAGTTGCGCAGGAGGTCTTTGCCGACCGTCGTGAGGATGGACTCAGGATGAAACTGCACGCCGTAGACCGGCAGCGTGCGATGGGCCAGCCCCATGATCTCGCCCTCCTCGGTCCACGCGGTCACCGTCAGGTCCTTCGGCAGCGTCTCCCGCTTGACGATCAGCGAGTGGTAGCGGGTCGCGTCGAACGGGTTGGGCAGCCCCCTGAGCACGCCAGTGTTCGCGTGGTGGATCCGGGAGGTCTTGCCGTGCATGGGGCGCTTGGCGCGCACGACCTCTCCGCCGAAGACCTCGCCGATGCACTGGTGCCCGAGGCAGACGCCGAGGACGGGGATGGTCCCGGCAACGGTCTTGATGAGCGCGTTGGAGATGCCCGCATCCGACGGCCGGCCGGGCCCCGGCGAGATGACGATGCTCGAGGGCCTCAGGCGCCGGATGCCGGCGAGCGTGATCGCGTCGTTGCGCTTGACGAGCAGCCGCTCCCCCAGCTCGCCGAGGTACTGGACGAGGTTGTACGTAAACGAATCATAATTATCAATCATCAGAATCATCAGATCCCTCGTGCGAGAAACGCTATTGCTTCCAGGTCCCGGACCATTTCTATTTTCCTCTCGATGAACTGCAGGAATAGACGTGGTCCGTGCTTTGTCGAACAGCCGCCGGGACGACCGCAACAGGTGTCAGACACCTTTCGCCCGGGCGTCTCGCAGCGGGAAACGTGTCTGACACGTTTTGCTCTGGAACCGCGGCTGTTCGACAGAGCGAGTGGTCCGGCTGTTCCGATCATCACCCACGTCTCCGCTCAGCGATGTCGATCGCCTGCAGCATCGCCTTCGCCTTGCTCAGCGTCTCCTGGTACTCGCGCGCCGGCTGCGAGTCGGCCACGATGCCCGCCCCGGTCTGGATGTAGGCGCGGCGATCCTTGGTGAGGATCGTGCGGATCGTAATGCAGGTGTCGATGTTGCCGGTGAAGCTGAAGTAGCCGACCGCCCCGGCGTACGGCCCCCGGTCGTGGCGTTCGAGCTCGGCGATGATCTCCATCGCGCGCACTTTGGGCGCGCCGGTCACGGTGCCGGCCGGGAAGGCGGCCCGCAGCACGTCGAACGGGCTCTTGCCAGGTTTCAGCCGGCCGGTGACGCTGCTGACCAAGTGCAGCACGTGCGAGTACTGCTCCACCACCATCAGCTCCGGCGTTGCCACCGACCCCACCCGCGCCACGCGGCCCAGGTCATTGCGGCCCAGGTCCACGAGCATGAGGTGCTCGGCGCGCTCTTTCGGGCTGGCGGTCAACTGACGGGTCAGCCGCTCATCCTCCTGGGCGGTGGCGCCGCGCGGACGGGTGCCGGCGATGGGCCGGGTCTCCAAGCGGCCCTCCTCGCAGCGCACCAGCATTTCCGGCGAGGCCCCGACCAGCGCCAGCGACCCAAACCGCAGCAGGAACATGTAGGGCGAGGGGTTGAGCGACCGCAGCGCCCGGTAGATGTCGAACGGCTCGCACGCGATCGGCCGCTCGAATCGCTGCGAGAGCACGACTTGGATGATGTCGCCGGCGCGGATAGCCTCCTTGGCCCTGGCCACCATCCGGGCGAACGCGGCGCGCTCCATGTTGGCGCGCACCCGAGCCGAGGCGCCGGCGCGCGGCCTCACCCTCCGGCGCAACGGCGCCTGCAGCCGCGCGGCCATCGCGTGGATGGCGCGCACCGCCCGGCGGTACGCGGCGCGCGGGGCGCTCGCCTGCGTGTGCGCCGCCGCCACGAGCAGCAGCTTGTGCTGGGCGTGGTCGAAGATCGCCATGGTCTCGGTGAGCATCAGCATCAGATCCGGCACGCGCAGATCGTCCTGTTGATGCGGCGGCAGCCGCTCGAGAAACCGCACGACGTTGTAGCCGAGGTAGCCGACGAGGCCGCCCCAGAAGCGCGGAAGGCCTTGCACCGGCACCGGATGGAACGCGCGCATGAAGCGCTCCACCTCGGTCAGCGGATCGCTCGCCGTCTCAAACCGCTGCAGGCGCGGCCGGCCGCCGTTCCGAAAGTCAGAGAGTTCCACGTGCCGCCCGGCGCTCGTCACGAGCGTCCGGGGCCGGCTGCCGAGGAAAGAGAACCGCGCCACCTTCTCCGTGCCCTCGACCGACTCTAGCAGGTAGCTGAAGGGGTGGTCGGCCAGCTTGAGGTAGGCGCTGACCGGCGTTTCCAGGTCCGCGCGCCGCTCGCCGAAGACCGGGATGACGTTCCCGTGCGTCGCCAGCTTCACGAACTCCGCCTCAGACGGCCGAATGTCCATCACCGCCCATAGACCGTCGCCGGATTGAACACGCGCCGCCCGACGGTCATGAGCCGACCGTTCTTGACCCGGCGGAAGTAGCAGGTGAAATAGCCGGCATGGCAGGCTGCGACCTTCTGGCTCACGAGGAGGACGAGCGATTTGCCCTCGCAGTCCACGCGCACCTCCTTGATGCGCTGGATGTGTCCCGACGTCTCGCCCTTGAGCATGACGCGCCGTTGCGACCGGCGATAGACGTAGACGCGTCCCTCCGCGAGGCTCTGGCGTAGCGCCTCACGGCTGAGGTAGCAGAGCGTCAAGACCTGCTTCGTCTTGGCATCCTGCACCACGGTGGGAATCAGTCCTTGCTCATTGAACTGCAGGAGTCGCCCTAATGCCTGGAGGCCTCGTTTTCCTGACTTGTGCATCATCTCAGCACCACTTGTCCCCCTGCCCTGCCGAACACGGCTCCGGAAAAAGTGCCTGGCTCTTTTTCAAGCTGCGTGTCCGGTCGAGAAAAAGTGCCTGGCACTTTTTCCCCGTCGGCACAGGATGCCTTAATGCCCTATTGCCGTACACTGTCCCCCGAATCTGTCTGTCCCCGAATCTGTCCATTCATCCACAACCAGTTATCCTCTTCAGCAGCTTCAGCGCCGTCTCGCGCAGCAGGACATAGGGTCAGCCATGGCTCAGCATCACTTGCGAACTGCGACGTCCCGAGAGGCAAGGTATCGCTTCACCTCAGCGATGGAGAGTTCGCCGAAGTGGAACAATGAGGCGGCCAGGGCGGCGTCCGCGCCGCCGGCGGTCAGCGCGTCGTAGAAGTGCTCCGGCGTCCCCGCGCCGCCCGAGGCGATGACCGGAACAGGCACCGCGTGCGTGATGGCGCGCGTCAACTCGATGTCGTAGCCCTGCTTCGTCCCGTCGCGGTCCATGCTCGTCAGGAGGATCTCCCCCGCGCCGCGCCGCTCGGCCTCCGTCGCCCACGCGACCGCGTCCTTCCCCGTCGGGGTGCGGCCGCCATGCGTATACACCTCCCAGCCGCGTCCTCGGCGCTTGGCGTCAATGGCGACCACGATGCACTGGGCGCCGAACCGCGCCGAGGCCTCGTCGATCAGCGCGGGCCGCTCGACCGCCGCGGTGTTGATCGACACCTTGTCCGCCCCGGCGTTCAGCAGCGCCCGGATGTCGTCGAGGCCGCGGATGCCGCCGCCGACGGTCAGCGGCATGAACGCCACGGCTGCCGTGCGGGCGACGACGTCCAAGATGATCGGGCGCTGCTCGTGGCTGGCCGTAATGTCGAGGAACACCAGCTCATCCGCCCCCGCGTCATTGTACGCCGTCGTCGCCGCCACGGGATCGCCGGCATCCCGCAGGCTGACGAACTGCACGCCTTTGACCACCCGCCCCTTGTCCACATCCAGGCAGGGGATGATCCGCTTGGCCAGCATCGGGGTCAGGCGACGGCCTGGATCGCCGCCGCCAAATCGATCGCGCCCTCATAGAGCGCTTTACCGATGATCGCGCCGGTCACGCCGTCCGGCTCAAGGCGCTTGAGCGCGCGCAGATCGTCCAGCGACGCGATCCCGCCGGAGGCGATCACCTGCCCCTTCCCCGCCGCGAGCACCTCACGCAGCAACTCCAGGTTGGGCCCCTGCAGCATCCCGTCGCGGCTGACGTCGGTGCAGACCAGCGTGCCGACCCCCCAGCCGATGACCTCCTTGGCGAGCTGCGCCGGGGAGCGGCCGGTCGAGGCCACCCAGCCGCGCGAGACGATCCTTCCGGCCCTTGCGTCGATCGCGACCGCGATCGTCGCGCCGAACCGTGCCACCGCCGCCTGCACGAACGCCGGATCCTCGCAGGCCTTCGTCCCCAGGATCACCCGTGCCGCCCCGAGGTCCACCGCGCGCGAGAGGGCGTCCATCGTCCGGAGGCCGCCGCTGAGCTCCACCCGCGCGCTGCACGCGTCAATGATCCGCCGGGCAAACGGCAGGTTGAGGTACGTGC
The DNA here is from genome assembly GCA_964556925.1 of uncultured Planctomycetales bacterium. GTDB lineage: Bacteria > Omnitrophota > Gorgyraeia > Aquiviventales > Aquiviventaceae > CAZKXY01. The sequence goes on from CAZKXY010000003.1 coordinate 53,790, forward strand.
CGTCGAAGGCGCCATTGAGATCCACGACGTGCAGCCACGTCGCGCCGGCCTCGACCCAGCGCTGCGCCACCGCCACCGGATCGGCGGCGTACACCGTCACCTGGTCTCGCCGGCCTTGCGCCAGGCGCACGACCTGGCCATCCAGAAGGTCCACCGCGGGGATGACGACCATGCGGGGGGTTAGAGGGCGAGGAAGTTGCGCAGCAGCGCCAAGCCGGTGGCTTGGCTCTTTTCCGGGTGGAACTGCGTCGCGAAGAGGCGATCGCGCCAGACCATCGAGGCGAAGCGGACCCCGTACTCGGTCTCCAACGCGACGACCGACCGGTCCGTTGGGTCCGCGTAGTAGGAATGGACAAAGTACACGAAGCTACCGTCCGGAATCTCATTCAGCAGCGGACACCCCCCCTGCCTTCTGCCTCCTGCCTCCTGCCTCCTGGCCACTTGGTTCCACCCCATGTGGGGAATCTTCAGCCCAGCGGAGCCGTTCAGCGAAAACCGCCGGACGCTGCCGGCCAGCACCCCAAGGCCTTTGGCGCCCTGCCCCTCCTCACTGTCCTCGAAGAGGAGCTGCAGTCCGAGACAGATGCCGAGATACGGGATGCCGCGGGCGATGGCCGCCTTGATCGGCTCGACCAAACCTCGCGCCGACAGCTCCCGCATCGCGGCAGGAAACGCCCCCACGCCGGGCAGCACGAGCTTGTCGGCGCGCGCGACGTCCCGCAGATCGCTCGAGACGCGCACCGGGGCCCCCAGCGACTCGAGCGCCTTCGAAACGCTGCGTAAATTGCCCATGCCGTAATCAACGACAACGACCATCGTCACTGGCAAAAGGTGTCAGACACCTTTCAAAGCGGGAAAGGTGTCTGACACCTTTCCTATCGGCCTTTGGAGGAAGGAATGCCTTTGACGCGTGGGTGGATTCGACTCGCCTGTTCCACCGCGCGCCCCAGCGCTTTGAATACCGCCTCACAGGTGTGATGAAAGTCAGAGCCCGCAAGGACATCAATGTGGAGTGTGACCTTGCAAGCCCGCACGAATGACTCGAGGAGGTGCTCGGCGTCGCCCCAGGAGTAGTCCGTGCTGGTGCTCTCACGCCGGCTAGCGCGATCCCGGGCGTCCCGCAGCACGAGCTTCGGCCGGCCGGAGATGTCCAGCACGACGCGCGCCAGCGCCTCGTCCATGGGCACGTAGGCCGACCCGACGCGGGTGATCCCCCTCCGGTCGCCGAGCGCCTGGTCGAACGCCTGGCCGACCACCAGCCCCACATCCTCGTTGGTGTGGTGCCGGTCCACCGCCAGGTCGCCCGCGGCCTTGACGGCCAGGTCGACCAGGCCGTGCGTCCCGAACAGGGTCAGCATGTGGTCCAGAAACGGCATCCCGGTCTTCACCGACGTCTTGCCGGTTCCATCAAGGTTCACGGACACCGTGATGGACGTTTCCTTGCTCTTGCGGGTCGTGGTGGCGCGCCTCATCATGTCAGTCGGGCCTTGATGGCCTCGAAGTGGCGTGGCAATCCCTCGATCGCGGTGAGCTGCTCCAAAGGCACCCGCATCCGCTCGAGCGCCTTCTTCGTGTAGCTGATGACATGGGTGCGGCGGATAAAGTCGTCGATCCCCAGGCCAGAAAACGTGCGGGCGGAGCCGCCGGTGGGCAGCACATGGCTGGGCCCGGCCACGTAGTCGCCGACGGTGACCGGCGAGTACGGCCCCAGGAAGATCGCCCCGGCGCGCGTGATCCGCTTGGCGAGCTTGTACGGCGAGCGCACCATGATCTCCAGGTGCTCCGGCGCGATGCGGTTGGCCGCCTCCGCCGCCTCCTCAAGGTTCTTCACGAGAATGCAGTAGCCGCCCGGCACCTGCTTGCGCGCCAGCTTCGCCAGCGCCCTCGAGGTCGTGATGAGAAACCCGACGCCGCCCGCGTGCTCGGTCTCGCCCAGCAGGTCGGCGAGCACATACTGCGGGTTGGAGTAGCGGTTGGCGATCACCGCGATCTCCGACGGGCCGGCGATCGTGTCCACATCCACGAAGCCGAAGACCTGGCGCTTGGCCTCCGCCACGTAGGCGTTGCCCGGCCCGATGAGCTTGTCCACCTTCGGGATCGTCTTCGTCCCAAAGGCCATCGCCGCGATCGCCTGTGCGCCGCCCATCTTGTACACCTCCGCGACGTCCAGCAGGCTGGCCACCGCGAGGATGTGCGGATCGACGCTGCCGTCCTTGCGCGGCGGCGTCGCGAGGATGATCCGCTTGACCCCGGCGCGCTGGGCCGGGATCACCGTCATGTACACGGTGGAGACGAGGCTGGCCGTCCCGCCGGGGATGTAGATGCCGACCCGGTCGATCGGGTCGAATTTCTCGCCCAGCACCACGCCGTCGCCATCGACGCACCGCATCGGCTTGACGCGCGGCCGGCCGTAGAACGCCTGGACGTTCTGGATGGCGCTCTTGAGCTGCAGCGCAAACTTCGGATCCAGGTGCTGGAACGCCCCGGAGATCTCGGCCTCGGTCACCCGCAGCTGCCTCGGCGTCAGCCGCACCTTGTCGAAGCGCCGCGTGGCGCGCAGCAGCGCCTCATCGCCGTCCTGGTAGACCTCATCGAGGATCCGGCGCACCGTCTCCTCGATCCGCCGCCGGCGGACGAGCTGCCGGGCGCAGAGGCGCTGCCACTCTTGGCTTGTAGTCGAGATTACTTTCATCCTGCGAGCATCCTGCGTGATTCGGATAGAGCGGACCGTTTCCCTTTTCCTATCGCTCGACTGAAGGAAAAGGGAAGCGGTCCGGCTGTTCTCATTGCAGCGCTTCCCGCAACAGCTCCTCGGCCCGCTTGAACGCCGCCGGGATCCCGGAGGGATCCTTGCCGCCGGCCTGGGCGAACTCCGGGCGGCCGCCGCCGCTGCCCTGCGTCAGCGGCGCGATCGCCTTCAGCACCTGGCCGGCATGCACCCGCGGCGCGAGGTTGTCCGTCGCGGCCATCACGAGCGACACCTGGGACGGCCCCTCGGACGATGCCAGCAGGACCACGCCGTCCTGCCGCAGCGCGTGCCGCACCGCGTCCGCCAGCGTCGCCAGCACCTCGCGGTCAGCCCGCTTCAGCGTTGAGGTCACCACCGTCACCCCGTTGATCATCTTGCCTTCCGCCACCAGCCGCTGCGCCTGCACCGTGGCGAGCTCGACCTGCAGCGCCTTGCGCTCCCGCTCGGCGCGCTTGAGCTGCTCTAGCAGCTCCTCCAACCCCTCCACCAGCTCCTGGGCCGGCCGGCTCAGCCGCCGGGCCGCCTCGTGCAGGATGCGCTGCTCCTGCTGCTGCCGCGCCGCCGCGGCATCGCCAACGAGCGCCTCGATGCGCCGCGTGCCGGCCGCGATCGAGCTCTCCCCGGTGATCGTGAAGGTCCCGACGAAGCCGGTGTGCGACAGGTGCGTGCCGCCGCAGAGCTCTTTCGAGTAATCGCCAATCGTCACGACACGGACCTTCTGCCCGTACTTTTCCCCGAAGAGCGCCAAGGCCCCGGCCCGCTTCGCCTCCTCGAGCCGCATCTGGGAGGCGCGGATCTCATCCGCCAGCCGCACGCGGCTGTTGACGAGCGCTTCCACCTGCGCCCGCTGCTCCTCGCGCAGCCCGGCCAGGGAGGAGAAATCAAACCGCACCCGCTCAACCTCAACGTACGACCCGGCCTGCACCGCGTCAGGTCCGAGCACGGTGCGCAGCGCCCAGTGCAGCAGGTGCGCGGCGGTGTGGCTGCGCGCGACCTTGAGCCGCCGCTGCGGATCCACCTGGGAGCGCACCGCCTCCTGCACGCTGAGGGCGCCCTGCCGAATCGTCGCGTGGTGCACCAGCACGTCATCGGCCCAGGTCGTCTGGGTCACGTCGGCAGCGCCCTTCGGGCCTTCGATCCGGCCCGCGTCGCCGACCTGGCCGCCGGCCTCGCCGTAGAAGGGCGAGCGGTCCAGCACGATGCCAACGGCTTGCCCCTCGGCCGCCTTCGTGACCCACCCTGTGCCGTCCCAGAGCCCCTTGATCAGGACATCCGCCGTGAGCGACTCGTAGCCGACGAACTGGGCGTCCTTGGGAGGGAGGTCCGTCAGGGCCTTGCGCACCTCCAGGGCGCCGGTCACGAACACCCCGCTGCCGAATTGGCTCCCTGCCCGCGACCGCTCCTGCTGTTCTTTCAATAACGCCTTATACCGATCTGATTCGACCGTGAACCCTGGATGATAATCCTCGACGATTTCTGTGAACAACTCGAATGGAAAGCCATAGGTATCCTTGAGCATAAACGCGAAGTCGCCGGAAAACACTTGCTGCTTCCTGCCTACGAGACGTTCAGCTTCTTCTTGGATCCGCTCATTACCTGCTTGCAGCGTTTCTGAAAAACGCATTTCCTCTAGCCTTAATACCTCGCGGATAAGCTGCTCTCGCTTCTTCAGCTCAGGATAGAAGTCTCCCATGACTCTCAGGAGCGGATTAATCGCCGCATCCAAGAAGGGTTTAGGTGGCCGTCCTCTCTTGTTCCAGAGTATGCGTCCACCATGCCAATGAGCCCGTCGGATGAGCATTCTGAGGACATAGCCCCGTTCTTCATTGGAGGGAAGCAGGCCCTCCGCGATTAAAAAGGCCGCCCCGCGGATATGGTCGGCCGCCGTGCACACACTCCTCCACCCGGCCGATCCGTATTGGAGCGAGGGATCTAAGCGGACAGTGTGACAGATGGCCGTCACGATCGTCTTGAACAAATCGGTATCGTAATCTGTAGGAACTCCCTGCATCACCGCGGCGAGCCGCTCCAGGCCCATGCCGGTGTCGATACCCTTCCTCGACAGCGGTGTCAGGCTCCCGTCGGGTTGCCGGTCGAACTGCGTGAACACCAGGTTCCAGACCTCGACGGAGCGCGCGCCCTGCACCGCGCCGTCGGGGTCATAGTAGATCTCGGAGCAGGGTCCGCAGGGTCCATTGGGGCCGGCCGTGGGCGCGTTGGCCGGCCAGAAGTTCTCCGCCTGGCCGAACCGCTTGATCCGCTCCGCCGGCACCCCCAGCGCGCGCCAGAGGCGCTCCGCCTCGGCGTCCTCCTCGTAGATGCTGACCCAGAGCTTGGCACCGGCTAGCGGCAGGCAGTGCTGCGGCACGTCGCTCTTGCGCTTGCCCGCGTAGTCGAGCGTGCCGGTCAGAAACTCCCAGCCCCACTGGATCGCCTCGGCCTTGAAGTAGTCGCCGAAGGAGAAGTTGCCCAACATCTCAAAGAACGAGTGGTGGCTCGGGCTGCGGCCCACGCGGTCCAGGTCGCCGGTGCGCAGGCACTTCTGGCACGAGGCCGCCCGCGTGAGGTCCGTCCGCTTGCCGAGGAAGCAGTCCTTGAACTGGTTCATCCCGGCCGACGTGAACAGGACGGTCGGATCCCCGCTCGGGATCAGGGAATCGCTGGGGATGCGCCGGTGGCCTTTGGCCTCGAAGAAGGCCAGGAAGCGTGCTCGGAGTTCAGGACTCTGCATCGGAGCGCTGACCGAAGGATTCGCGAAGGAGGCGGTCGATCAGGTCCGCGTCGAACCCGCGGGATGCCAAGGCGCGTGCCAGGCGCGCCGGGGTCGCGCGCTGGGATCTGGTCCGGAAGGCGCGTGCCGCCACGTCGCGGGCGCGCGCTTCATCATCAGCGAGTTGAGGAGACGATCTTGTGGCCTCATCGATCACCTGTCTGGAGAGCCCTTTGGCCGCGAGCTTCAGCCGGATGGCGGATGCGGCATACCCCTGCCGCGTCCAGTGGCCCGCCCACAGCCGGGCGCAGGCGCGGTCATCCAACACGCCGCGCGCGCGGAAGGCGCGCGCGGCCCGCCTGGCCTCGGCCGAGGGCACCCCGCGACGCGTCAGGTGCTGCACGGCCTCGTGTGTCGACTTCACCCCGGAGCGCAGGTAGCGCGCAAGGACCGCGTGCGCCTCATTCCCCGGTTTTGATGACGACATACCCTCGGTTCGTTCTCACCAGGGCGTTGCCTTTGACCTGGGCGATCGCGTTGCGGTAATCGGCCAAGTTCTGGATGCGGATCCGGTTGATCTCATTGATGATCTCGCCGCCATGGAGGCCGGCCTGCTCCGACGGGCTGCCCTCGTCCACCTCGACCACGACGACGCCGGTCGTGTTCGACGGCAGGTTCAGCCGCTCGAGATGCTCCGGCGCGAGGGCGCTGACGCGCAGGCCCCGCCACGACTCGGTGGCAGCGCCGGCGCCTTCCAGATCCGCGTCGGACGGCCGCTCGCCAATCTCGACCTGCACGGTCTGGCGGCTGCCGTTCCGCAAGAGCTCGACGGGCACGCGCCGGCCGCTCTTCGTCTGGCTCACGGCGTCAATGAGCTCCCGCGAATGGTGGATGGGCTTGCCGTCAAACGATTTGACGATGTCCCCGTCCTGGATGCCGGCCGTGCTCGCCGGGGACTCCGGCAGCACCTGGTACACGAGCACCCCCTCGCGCTCTTGGATGCCGTAGTACTCCGCCACGTCCGGCGTGATGTCCTGGATCTGGATGCCCAGCCAGCCGTACACCACCTTCCTGCCCTCGATGAGCTGGCTGAGGATGCCCTTCGCCCGGTTGATCGGGATCGCGAACCCGATCCCCTCGAACCCGCGCGAGCTCGTCAGGATCGCGACGTTGACGCCGATCACCTCGCCCTGGAGGTTCAGCAGCGGCCCCCCGCTGTTGCCGGGATTGATGGCCGCGTCCGTCTGGATGAGGTCCGAGTAGTCGCGGTCGTGGCGCGAGGTGCGCGGCAGCTGGCGGTGCAGCGCGCTGATGACGCCGACCGTCAACGTCGGCTCGGCCCCGAAGGCCCGCACCGAGGGGCCGACCCCGACCAGGCCGAAGGGGTTGCCGAGGGCGACCGCCCACTGGCCGGGCCGCACGCTGTCCGAGTCGCCGAGCGGGGCCACCGGCATCTTCTTCCCCTCGATCCGGATGACCGCCAGGTCGGAACGCGGATCCTTGCCCTTCACCGTGCCGACGAATTCGCGGCCATCGGCCGCGGTGACCGTGATCTTCTCGGCGTCGGCCACGACGTGCTCGTTGGTCAGGACATACCCTTGCTCGTCGATGATCACGCCGGAGCCGAGGCCGAAGCGCCGGAACTCCTGCTCGGGCGCGTTGCCGTAGAACTGCCGGAAGAACTCCTCGAAGTAGTCGTCGCCGCCGAAGAACGGGTGGACGCGGAAGTACCGGCGCACGCGCTCAATCTGCTCGGTGGAGATGCTGACGACGGCCGGCCCGATGCGCTGGCCGATCCGCTCGAACGCCGCCTGCAACGAGTCGGCTTCCCCGAGAGTCGCGGCCTGGGCCGACGACGGTTGCGGGACCGCCTTGCCGCCGCTGCTGGACCAGAGATCGGTGCGCCCGATGAGCGAGGCCGCCACCGCGATGCCGCCGAGCAGTCCCGCCCCCAGCCCTGTGCGCCGCCACCTCATGGTTTCCTCTCCTTCATGTGGCGCGGGATGACACCGGTTCAGCCGCCGCCCGATCCTTGGTCGGCTGCGGCCCAGGCTCATGCGCGCGGCTGCGAATCTGCTGCTCCAATTGCTGCATCAGCTTGGGATTCTCTCGGAGGAACAGCCGGGCGGCCTCGCGGCCCTGCCCGAGCTTCGCCTCGCCCGCGGAGAGCCAGCTCCCCTGCCGCTGGATGACCCCCACGGTCTCGCCGACGTCCAGGAGGCTGCCGGCCTTTGAGATCCCCTCGTCGAACAGGATGTCGAACTCCGCCTGGCGAAATGGGGGGGCCACCTTGTTCTTGACGATCTTCGCCCGCACGCGGTTGCCCACCGCGCGCTCGCCCACCTTGATGCTCTCCAGCCGCCGCAGGTCGATGCGGACCGACGCGTAGAACTTCAGCGCCCGTCCTCCCGGCGTGACCTCGGGGTTCCCGAACAGCACCCCGATCTTCTCTCGAAGCTGGTTGATGAAGATGCAGCAGGTCTTCGACCTGGCGATGGCCGCGGTCAGCTTGCGCAGCGCCTGGCTCATGAGCCGCGCCTGCAGGCCGACGAACTGGTCGCCCATCTCCCCCTCGATCTCCGCGCGCGGCACCAGGGCCGCGACTGAATCAATGACGATCACATCGACCGCGTTGGAGCGCACGAGCGTCTCGGCGATCTCCAGCGCCTGCTCGCCGGTGTCCGGCTGCGACACGAGCAGGTCGTCGAGGTTGACCCCGATCGTCTTCGCGTAGGTGGGATCGAGCGCGTGCTCGGCGTCGATGAAGGCCGCCACGCCGCCGGCCCGCTGCGCCTCCACCAGGATGCTGAGGCTGAGGGTGGTCTTGCCCGAGGACTCCGGACCGAAGATCTCCACGACGCGCCCGCGCGGCACCCCGCCGATCCCCAGCGCCAGATCCAGCGCCAGCGACCCGGTGGGCACCGCCGGGATATCGAGCTTGGTGTCCTGCCCCAGCCGCATGATCGAGCCCTTCCCGAACTGCTTCTCGATCTGGCTGAGGGTCAGCTCC
>CAZKXY010000004.1:0-62179 GCA_964556925.1 uncultured Planctomycetales bacterium
TGGCACTGCTGGCCGTTACCGCCATCGGTGTGTTGGTCGGTGAGGGCGTCAGCCGCATCGTCCCACCCTGGCTGATCCAGAAGGCAGCCGCCCTTGCCTTTATCGCCATCGGCGTCCTCCTCCTTCTCGGAAAAACCGCTTGAGCCACGCCCGACCTCCTTTCAACCTCTGCAGCACGGAGTTCCCCACGCATGACGCATAGGGCCACGGTCGTCATCGCCGTTGCGCTCAGCGTTGCCGCTGGGGCCGCCGCATCTGTCGCCGTGCAGGCATACCGGAGGGCCCAGGACGTCCCACAGGCTCAGCGTGCGCCCGCCAAGCGGCAAGCGAATTGGCAGAGCCTACAGCAGCGATCGAAATAGTGCTTTGGCCTAAGCGAAGCGTAAGGAGGCCTTTCGATTGAATTCAGTAACAGCTTTCTTTTCAGGACGGAACAGGACGAGACAAAACGGACAAGGACGAGCCAAAACGGAAACGGACGGAACCTCGACGAGCCGCTGACGATCGTCAGCCAGGGGGGTCGATAACATAGCTGCCACCTCCTGGTAGGTAGAGCTAACTTATGGGACCTTCCGAGCGACGCGTAAGGGAAGAATTCAAAAGGGAGGCACTCGGGCAATTTCTACGGACGTGAACGGACGTACCAAAACGTACAAGGACGTCCAAAAACGAAAGGTTCAAATCCAACCCCCGCTACTTGTCATTCCCAGGGGTCACGGTCGTCCGCCGTGGCCCCTGTTTTGTATCCATGCTAACGGCGTGCTAACGGAACAGGCCTAATCACTCCGCAGCACCACTAACCAAGAGCAATGTCATTGCTACCGAATTGTATGGGGAGTAATTTTCAGCTTCCCTGGTGACTCCATACGCGTTCCTATAACATCCTGTTCTGCCTTCAGGTACGTCGGAAAGAGTAAGTGCAAACCAACGGAACAAGTGCGTGGCGCTTTTTCTTGCGCGGATTTCGCGTATAATAGGGGCCATGGCGAAGAAGCGGATTCTGATCGTGGACGACCAGCAGGACATGCGGGCGCTGTTCAAGGCCGCGCTCGAGCAGACCGGCGCCTATGAGGTGCGGGCCGAGGGCGACCCCACCAAAGCGGCGGCGGCCGCCAAGGAGTTCCAGCCGCAGCTCGTGCTGCTGGATGTCCTGATGCCGCAGATGGACGGCGGCGCGGTGGCGGCGCAACTGCTGGCGGACCCCACGCTCAAAGACATCCCCATCGTCTTCCTGACCTCCGCCGTCACCAAGGAGGAGGTGGCGGCTCAGGGCGGGAAGGTCGGCGGCCGGGCGTACCTCTCCAAACTGGCCGGGCCGAAAGAGATCGTCGCCTCCGTCCAGCGCCTGCTGGGGACGTAACCGCGCCCCTCCAGCCTGAACGTACCTGGTACTGAAAGGTGTCAGACACCTTTTAAAGCGGGAAAAGTGTCTGACACCTTTTGAAGTGCGCTGATCCCTCTCCCCTCGTTGACGAGCACTGGCCCCTTCGCTACAATGGTCGCACGTCTGTGGAGCGTCTCCACGCCTGATCGCATGCCCTTCCACCCGCGTCAACTTCCCAGCGGCATCCTGTCGCTGACGCTCGCTGTGGTGTCGTGGATGCTGGCGTTGTGCGCGGGAGCGGCCGCCGTCACAGGCCAAGACCGACCTGCCCCCGACCCGGAGGCGGGCCGGGCGGCGTACCTGCAGCACTGCGCGCGTTGCCATGGAGCGGCTGGCCAGGGTGACGGCCTGGATGCCAAGCGGTTCTATCCGAGGCCGCGGGACCTCACCCTGGGCGTGTACAAGTTCCGCAGCACGGCCAGCGGCACCCCGCCCACCGACGAGGACCTCTTCCGGACGATCACCCAGGGGCTGCCGGGCACGAACATGCCGGATTGGAAGCACCTGAACGACGCCACCCGCTGGCGGCTGGTCGACTACCTCAAGAGCCTCGCGCCGACGTTTGCAGACACTGAGCCAAGCCCGGTGACCTTGGAGCGGGATCCTGGTCCGCAGCGGGCGGATCTGGCGAAGGGCAAGGCGGTGTATGAGCAGCTGGGCTGCGCGGCCTGCCACGGCGCTGCAGGGCGGGCCAACGGCACGTCGGCGGCCGGCCTGGTGGACGACTGGGGCCTGCCGATCCGTCCGGCGGACCTCACGCACGGGTGGGCCTACCGGGGCGGCCAGCAGCCGCAAGACATCCTGATGCGGCTCTGGACCGGCATCGATGGCGCCGGGATGCCGTCGTACGCCGAGGCCGTCTCGCCGTCGGACGCGTGGCAGCTCGCCTACTATGTGGCTTCGCTCCAGGAGCCGCCGCACTGGAACCTGATCGCCCATGCCTTGGTGGTCGCTGGAGACCTGCCGACCGCAGCCGATGACCCGCGCTGGGCGTCGGCGGAGCGGACCGATGTGCGGGTGCGCAATGTCGTCACCCCCGAAGGGGAGTGGCGCCATCCGCCGACGGTGCGGGCGGTGTCGTTCAAGGCGATCGCCAACGACGAGGCCGTGGCGCTGCTGATCTCGTGGCATGACCCGACCCAGGACGCCCAGGCGCCAGCGGATCGGCTGGCGCTCGTCTTGAAGCCGGCGGGCCTGGCGGGCGATGTCGTCAGCCTGCAGGCCTGGCCGTCCCGCGGGGCGCCACCGCTCGATCTCTGTCACTGGTCTGCGGCGACTGGCCAGGCGCGCGAGCAGGTCGTGCCCGCCTTTGAGCGCCTCGAGCCGGCCTCCGGAGCGCCGTTGGCCAGCCGCGCGACCTACGACGACGGCGCGTGGCAGCTCGTGGTGCAACGGCCGCTGGAACAGGCCCAGGTGGGCGAGGCCGGCGCGATTGCGAAAGACGGCTTGACCGCGATCGCGTTTGCGGTGTGGGACGGCGGCAATCCGGAGGCTCGCGCGGTCTCGCCTTGGGTGGATCTGTCGATTCGACGCAGGGGGCGGGACACTTCTATTTTCCCTCAGTCGATCGACCTGCCGGCCGGCAGGCAGGAGAATAGAACTGTCCCGTAAACAGGAGGAAGAGTGATGACACGTTCACAGGCGCTTTCACCCGTCCTGGTCGCGGTCGTGGTAGCCATTGGCTGCGGCAGCGGCCTGCCTGCGCCAAGCGAAGCGCGGCAGGCAGGCAAGCCGCAGGAGGCGTCCGCGACGACGCAGCGCCGCGAGTCGCCTGATTCGCTGCAAGTGGCGCAGGCTCAACAGGCCGCGCAGCCCGCGCCGGGAGCTCCGGCCAAGGCCGGGGGCGGCTCGGCCACGATCAAGGGGACCGTCCGGTTTTCCGGCGCCGCGCCGGAGCGCGAGAAGGTCAAGATGGATGCGGATCCAGCCTGCCAGCAGCAGCACCAGGAGCCGGTCCTCACGGAAGAGGTGGCGGTCAACGACAACAACACGCTGCGCCACGTGTTCGTGTACGTCAAGGAAGGCTTGCCGGGGCCGGTTCCCGCTCCGACCGAACCGGTGACGCTGGACCAGGCCGGCTGCTGGTATCAGCCGCACGTGTTCGGCATCCAGGTGAACCAGCCGTTGGAGATCGTCAATAGCGACCCGACGCTGCACAACGTCAACGCCAAACCCGCGAAGAACCCACCGTTCAACATCGCCCAGCCGGTGAAGGGGATGAAGAGCGCGAAGAAGTTCGCCAAGCCGGAGATAGGCGTGAAGTTCAAGTGCAACGTGCATCCGTGGATGAGCGCGTACGCCGGCGTGGTGGAGCACCCCTACTTCGCGGTCTCCGGCGAGGATGGGTCGTTTGCGATCCCGAATCTCCCCGCGGGCACCTATGTCCTCGAGGCCTGGCACGAGCGGTACGGCACCCAGACCCAGTCAGTCACGGTGGGCGAGGGAGACACCCAGTCCATCGAGTTCAGCTTCACAGGTCAATAACCCGTAATGGTGCGACCATCGCTGGCGCTGCGCTCTGGGCTCTGGGCTCTGGGCAGGTGCCCTCAGCCCACCGCCCCGAGCCCCCAGCGATTCTTACGCGTAGCGGCCCTGTTGAGTAGTTGGGTTGTGCTCCCGGTGAACGTCTGGGCCGCCAGTGGATCGGGGGTGCGCCTGTGGCTGCCCGAAGCGGTGACGACCACAGCCCCCGACATCGACCGCATCTTCTACCTCATCCTCTGGATCACCGGGGCGATCTTCGTCCTGGTCCAGGCGACGCTGCTGGCGTTCCTCGTGCGGTACCGGCGTCGGCCGGGTCGGCGCGCCGCCTACACACACGGGAATAACCTCGTTGAAATCATCTGGACGGTCATCCCCACCCTGATCCTGATCTTCCTGGCGATCCAAAGCCAGCGGGTATGGGCCACGGTCCGCGGCACGCCCCCGCCGGTCGACCTGCACGTGGAGGTTGTCGCGGAGCAGTTCGCGTGGAACATCCGCTACGCCGGCGCCGACGGGCTATTCGAGACCGCGGACGACCTCACCACGATCAACCAGCTGCACGTGCCGGTCCGGCAGACGGTCCTCATCCACCTCAAGTCCAAGGACGTCATCCACAGCTTCTTCGTGCCGCAGTTCCGGATGAAGCTGGACGCCGTGCCGGGCCTCACCGGGCGGCTGTGGCTCTCCGCCACGACGACCGGCGAGTACGAGATCGCCTGCGCCGAGCTGTGCGGGCTCGGCCACTACCGCATGCGCGGCTATCTGACCATCGAGACGCCGGAGGCCTTCCACGCCTGGCTGCAGGCGCAGGCCGCCGAAGAAATGGTGTCAGACACCTTTCAAAGCGGGAAAGGTGTCTGACACCTTTTCATGACGACAGCCCACGAGGGATCCATGAGCTTTTGGCGCCGGTACCTCTTCTCCGAGGACCACAAGATCATCGGGATCCAGTTCTTGTTCACCAGCCTGGTCATGCTGCTCTTCGGGGGGCTGCTGGCGATGCTGCTCCGCTGGCAGTTGGGCTGGCCGGGGCAGCCGCTCGCGTTCATGGAGAAGCTGGCGCCGGCCGGGATGCCGGGCGGGGTGATGGTGCCGGAGTACTACAACATGCTCTTCACCATGCACGGCTCCGTCATGATCTTCTTCGCGATCATCCCGCTGCTCGTCGGCGTGTTCGGCAACTACCTCATCCCGCTGAAAATCGGCGCGCCGGACATGGCGTTTCCCCGGCTGAACATGCTCTCGTACTGGCTGGTGCCGCCCGCCATCCTGATTGTCTGCGCCGGCTTCTTCGTCCAGGGCGGGGCGGCGGCGTCGGGCTGGACCGCCTATGCGCCCCTCAGCACGACGCTGGGCCCCGGCCAGGTCTGCTGGATCGTCGGCGTCATCGTCCTGGGGACCTCCTCGATCATGGGCGCGATCAACTACGTGACGACCGTCATCAACTGCCGCGTGCCGGGGATGTCCTTCTTCCGGCTGCCGCTGGCGATCTGGGCGCTCTTCATCACGGCGATCATCGTCGCGCTGGCGACGCCGGTGCTCGCCTCGGCGCTCATCCTGCTGCTGCTCGATTCCACCGCCGGGACCAGCTTTTTCCTGCCGGCGGGGCTGGTCATCGACGGGGTGGCGCGGGCGACCAGCGGCGGGCAGGTCCTGCTGTGGCAGCACCTGTTCTGGTTCTACTCGCACCCGGCGGTGTACATCATGATCCTGCCGGCGATGGGGATCGCCTCGGAGGTCCTCCCGGTCTTCGCCCGCAAGCCCCTCTTCGGCTACCATTCGATGGTCTATGCGATCATGGCGATCGCGGTGCTGGGCTTCCTCGTGTGGGCGCACCACATGTTCGCCAGCGGCATGAACCCGACGCTGGGGACGAGCTTCATGCTCTCCACGCTGGTGATCGCCGTGCCCTCGGCGATCAAAACGTTCAACTGGCTGGGGACCCTGTGGCGCGGATCGATCCGGCTGACGACCCCGATGCTCCACGCGCTGGCGTTCGTCTCGATGTTCGTGATCGGCGGGCTCACCGGCATCTTCGCGGCCTCGACCCCGGTGGACCTGTACCTCCACGACACCTACTTCATCGTGGGGCATCTGCACTACGTGCTCTTTGGCGGCAGCCTCTTCGGCATCTTCGCCGGGATCACGTTCTGGTTCCCCAAGATGTTCGGCCGCATGCTGCACGAGCCGCTCGGCAAGCTCCACTGGGCGCTGACCCTGATCTTCTTCAACGCGGTGATGTTCCCGATGTTCATCCTGGGGATCGCCGGCATGCCGCGGCGCATCTACGACTACACGCCGTACGCCCACCTGGCGCACACCGTGGGGCTGAACCGGCTGATGAGCGTCGCCGCGTTCTGCCTGGGCGCGGCGCAGCTGCTCTTCATCGTCAACTTCTTCTGGAGCCTGTTCCGCGGCAGGCGCGCCAGCGAGAACCCCTGGCAGGCGAACACGCTCGAGTGGGCCGCGCCCTCGCCGCCGCCGCACGGCAACTTCCCCGCGCCGCTCACCGTCTATCACGGGCCGTACGAGTACAGCGTGCCCGGCCGCCCGGACGACTGGTTGCCGCAACACGTCAAGGTCTAAAAATGGGACCAGGTCCATTTTTCCTTCGAGGCGGATAGAAAAATGGACCTGGTCCCGATTTTCTTCCGGAGCGCTTCGCGCGGAGGGAATCGATGACGCGTCTCGTGATCTTCGGCTATGGGCTCGTGGCCTACGGGATCTTCTTCGGGACGTTCCTGTACGCGATCGGGTTCGTGGGCAACCTGGTCGTGCCGAAATCCCTTGATGCCGGCCCCGCCGGGCCGATCGGCCAGGCGCTGGCGATCAACACCCTCCTCCTCGGCCTCTTCGCCGTGCAGCACAGCGTGATGGCCCGGCAGGGGTTCAAGGCGTGGTGGACGACGCGCATCCCCCGGCCGGCAGAGCGCAGCACGTATGTGCTGCTCGCCAGCGGGCTGTTGCTGCTCCTGTTCTGGCAATGGCGTCCGCTGCCCGGCGTCGTGTGGGACCTGACGCAGTCCCCCGCCCGGCTCGTGCTCCAGGCGCTCTTTTGGATCGGCTGGCTGACGGTGCTGCTCTCCACCTGCCTGATCGACCACTTCGACCTGTTCGGCCTGCGCCAGGTGTCCATGCTCATGCCCTTCGTGAAAGGCCGGTTCAAATGAGGGACCGTTTCCCTTTTTCCCATCGGGGGTCGGAGGAAAAAGGGAAGCGGTCCCGGGACATGCTCCCTCCCTACGCGGTCGTGACTGCGGTCGCCACCTTCGTCCTGCTGATCGCAGGCGGCCTGGTGACGTCGACCGATTCGGGGTTGGCCGTGCCGGACTGGCCGCTCTCCTACGGGATGTGGTTTCCGCCGATGGTGGGCGGCATCCGCTACGAGCACGGCCACCGGATGGTCGCCGGCGCCGTGGGGCTGATGATCCTTGGATTAGCGGTCTGGCTGGCGCGGGTCGAGCCGCGCCGCTGGGTGCGCCGCCTGGGAGTCGCGGCTCTGGCCGGGGTGGTCGCGCAGGCGCTGCTCGGCGGGCTCACGGTCCTCTTGCTGTTGCCCCCGGCGGTCTCTATTGCGCACGCCGTGCTGGGCCAGACGGTGTTCGTCCTCGTGGTCGGCCTGGCGTGGTGCACCTCGAGGTCCTGGTCGGATCAGCCGCCACGGAGGGATGATGGTCGCCGCCCCTCGGTGCGCGCCCTGGGCATGGCGACGGCGGCCGTGGCGGCGGGACAATTGCTGCTCGGGGCGGTGATCCGGCATACCGGCTTCGGAATGGCCCCGCACCTCCTGGGCGCGGCGAGTCTCGTGGGCCTGTCGAGCGTCGTCGCCGCGAGGACGCGGGCGCGTGGGCGGCAGGTGCCGTCGGGGGAACGGTCCCTCGGCGTCGCTCGGGACCGTCCCGAGCGAGCGCAGCGAGTCGTGGGACGGTTCGCCTGGGCCCTGCTGGGACTGGTGGTCGCGCAGAGTCTGGTCGGGCTCTTGGTGTGGGCGCATCGGACCTCCGTGATGCTCCGCACCACCCATGTGGCGATGGGGGCGTTGGTGTTGGCCCAGGCCGTCGTGCTCGCCTGGGAGCTGGCAAAAGTGCCAGGCACTTTCCCGCTTCGAATCGGGCGCGTGTCGGCTGCCGCGGCCGATTACCTCGAGCTGACGAAGGCGCGCCTGACGCTCTTGGTCGTGTTGACCGCGGCGGTCGGATTCTGGCTCGGGCTGCGCGATCCAGCTCGCCTGGCCGTCCTGTGGCCGCTCTGCCTGGGCACGGCGCTGGTCGTCGGCGGCGCCAACGCGCTCAACCAGTGGATGGAGCGGGAGGCGGATGCGCGCATGCGCCGCACGTGCCACCGTCCGCTGCCATCCGGCCGGATGCGGCCCGCGACCGCGTGCCGATTCGGCCTCGGGATGTCGCTTGCCGGGTTGGGCATCCTCATCGTGTTCGTGAACCTGGCCAGCGCCCTGTTCGCCGCAGCCGGGTGGGCGAGCTATCTGCTGATCTACACGCCGCTGAAGCGCCGGACGCCCTTGTGCACGCTGGTGGGCGCTGTCCCCGGGGCGCTGCCGACGCTGATCGGCTGGGCCGGCGCGAGAGGCGCTCTGACGGTGGAGGCATGGGCGCTCTTCTTCCTCCTGTTCATCTGGCAGTTGCCGCACTTCCTGTCGCTGGCGGTGCTCTACCGGGACGACTACATCCGGGCAGGGTTTCCCATGCTGCCGGCGATTGAGCCCGACGGATGCGTCACGGCCAGGCAGATGGCGCTCGGCGGGCTGGCGCTTGTGCCCATCAGCCTGTTTCCTGCGTCGATCGGGCTGGCCGGCGGCGCCTATTTCTTCGGGGCGATGCTCCTCGGCCTGGGGTTCTTCGCCCTGGCCGCGCGGGCCGCCTGGTCCCGTTCCCGGCGCAGCGCCCAGCAGCTCTTCCGCGCGTCGGTGCTGTACCTGCCGGTGGTGCTCGCGCTGTTGGCGTGGGACCGCCGGCCGATCTAGCGCCGTTTCCAGACAAGGTGTCTACCATACCTCCGGTGCGCCAGCACGGCTTCATGGCCTGCGGGATCTGGCCGCGTGGCTCAGCAGCGTTTGCCCGGATGCGGAGGCGGGTCCTGGCCCGGCCTCCGCGCGCCGCTCAGCGAATGTTGCTGCGCCACGCGCCAGCGAGGGCTCGCAACATTCGGCATTCGCGGCGCGCGGAGCGCCTGGCCACCCGCCTCCACAGCCGCCGGGCAAACGCTGGATTCGCCCCGCGGCCACTCCCTCCGGCCATGACCGAGTGTCGGGTCCTCATGGGCGACAACGTGTCGAACGTCCGGCGGCTGGCGAGGCGCTCACGCGCCGCGAATTCAGATTCTTCTCTCCGGTGCCTCGAGGCCCAGAGAGAAAAACCTGTTGAGCGGCAAGCGGCCGGCTCGCCAGCCCCCAGCCGCGCCGGGTCATTCACCCCGCCCCCACCTGGGGCGGGGTTCAAAGGGGTGGCCACGCTGTCGGTCCTGGCCGCGGCCGGGGCGCTGGCGCTGGCGATTGGCCGAGGCCCGGTGGTCCGAAGCGCCCCGTTGCCGGATGGGGGGATCCTGCCGGAGTTTGCGCTGACCGATCATCTGGGCCAGCCGCTGACGCGCGAGTCGTTGCGCGGATCGGTGTGGGTGGCGAGCTTCATCTTTACGCGGTGCGCCGGCCAGTGCCCCGTGATGATGGCGCAGATGGCGGCGGTGGCGAGGGCGTTTGCCGGCGAGCCGCAGCTTCGCCTGGTGGCGATCACGGTCGATCCGGCCCACGACACGCCGGAGATCCTCGCGGCGTATGCGGGTCGCCTCGGGATCGCTGACGGGCGGTGGCGGCTGGCGACCGGATCGCCCGAGGCGATCGCCGCGCTGGCGCGGGAGGGATTTACGCTCGGCATCAGCGACGGCGGGCCCCCGGAGGAACCGATCACGCACAGCGTGCGGTTCGTGCTGGTGGATCAGGCGGGGCGCATCCGGGGCTCCTATGACGCGACCGACACACCGGCCATGCGGCGGCTGCACCAGGATGCGCAGCGGCTGCTCAGGTAGGGGGGATGGACGTCTCGGCGCTGCCGGCGCTCAACGCGGCGCTGAACGCGAGCAGCGCGGCGTTGCTGCTGGCGGGGTGGTGCTGCATTCGCGCGCGGCGCATCACGGCCCACGCGGCCTGCATGGTGTCGGCGTGCGCGGTGTCGGCGGCGTTTCTCGTCTCGTACCTGACGTACCACGCCGCGGTCGGGTCGGTGCGGTTCCTCGGCACCGGCTGGGTGCGCCCGGTGTATTTCACGGTGCTGGGATCGCACACGGTGCTCGCGGTCATCGTGGTGCCGCTGGTCGCGCGCACCCTGCGCGTGGCGGCGCGCCGCCGATTCGCCCAGCACCGGGCGATCGCCCGCTGGACGCTCCCGCTGTGGCTGTACGTGTCGGTGACCGGCGTGGTCGTGTACTGGATGCTCTACCACATGCCCAAATGAGGCGCGTTTTGGATGTTGGATGTTGGATGTTGGTGGCGTTGCTGGGGGTGTCTGCGGCCGCCGCTGAAGCGTGCCCAGGGTGTAAGGAGGCGCTGTTCGACCCGTCGGAGCTCGGCCAGCGGTTGGCCACCGCCAAAGGCTACGCGTTCAGCATCGGGTTGCTGCTGCTGGTGCCCTTCGGCCTGGTGAGCGCGCTGGCCCTCGCCATCGTCCGGGCGCGCCGTAAGGTGCCTGGCACCTGGCACCGTTCAGATTGACACCCCGACAGTTTCGCGCTAGACTGCAAAAATCGACGCGGTCCGTACGACAACCACGGAGGGAGGAGGGTGATGAGACGAGCAGCAGTGATGGCGGCGTGTCTCCTGATGCTGGGGGCCTCACCGGCATGGGCGGCGCGCACCAGGGCGCACGAGGCGGCGGAATCACCGGAATACAAGCGGAAGTTCCTGGGGATGATCGGGCGCGGCGCCCTGAACGTGGTCACGAGCCCGGTCGATGTCGTCGTGAACATCGTCAATGAAACGAAAGCCGGCCCGCCCTTTGTCGGCACGCTGACCGGCCTGGGGAAGGGGATCGGGTGTGGAAGCCTGCGGCTCGGATCAGGGGCGGTGGACCTCGTGACCTTCTGGGTGCCTGGCTTTAACGGGTTTCCCGTCTCGGACTCCTACGAGAACTGCCTCGGCCAGTCGGCTTCCATGGCGTCCGCGAGCGACGAGATGCCCTCCTACGGCGCGCCCGCCACGTGGGACGTTCCCACGACCGAGCCAGGGGCCGCACAGCCTCCGGCGGAGCCCGCCCCCAAGAAGCAGTGGACCAAGTAAGCCCGACCTACCTCACGAAAGCCGGTCTGGCGAAGCTCCAGGCCGAGCACAGCACCCTCCTCGAGCAAAAACACGCGCTGACCGACGAGGTCAGCAAGGCGGCCGCGATGGGTGACTTGCGCGAGAACGCGGAGTATCACGCGGCCCGCGAACGGCTCCAGCATGTCTCCCGCCGCCTGGCCGAGCTCGATGCGAAGCTGGCGCATGTGCGGCTCATCGATGACATTGAGACGAAGGCCGGTGAGGCGCGGCTGGGCGCCCTGGTGACCCTGGAGGATGAGCAGACGAAGGAGCGCTTCAGCTACGCGCTCGTCGGCCCGGACGAGGCCGACCCGCAGCATGGCAAGCTCTCCATCGCCTCGCCGCTCGGCAAGAGCCTGTTGGGGAAGAAGCCGGGCGAGCGGTTTACGCTGACGCTGCCCAAGTCCATGGTGCCGTATCGCGTGATCGGCGTGGAACGCGCGTGAGCAAACGATGAGCCAGCCGCCGCTCGCCCAACGCAAGTGCGCCCCCTGCGAAGGCGGCGCCGAGCCGCTGCCGGCCAGCGCGGCGCAGGCGCTGTTGGCCGACCTGAGGGGCTGGGAGCTGGTCGACCTGCCTGCCCGCCTCCGGCGGGCGCAGGCAGGGGGCAAGGCGATCCGCAAGATCGTCAAGTGCAAGGACTTTCTGGATGCGGTCGGGCTCATCCAGCGGATCGCGCCGATCGCCGAAGCCGAAGACCACCATCCGGATCTCCATCTCACCGGCTACCGGAAGCTCACGATTGAACTCTCGACGCATGCGATCGGCGGGCTGTCGGAAAACGATTTTATTCTCGCAGCGAAAATCGACCAAGTTCTTTAGCGGAAATCGCGCGCAGGGGCAGGGGCGATGGCGCTCACACCGTCGACGATGTTGGCGCTGGGCACGAAGGCGCCGGACTTCTCGCTGCCGGAGGTCGTGACCGGCCAGACGGTGTCGCTGGCCACGTTCGCGGGCACGCGAGCGCTGGTGGTCATGTTCATCTGCCGGCACTGCCCGTACGTGCAGCATGTGAAGGAGGGGCTCGCGCAGCTCGGGCGGGACTACGCGAAGCAGGCGATCGGGATCGTGGCGATCAGCGCCAACGACGTCGCCAACTATCCGGACGACGCGCCGGATCACCTGAAGACGATGGCGAAGGAGGAGGGCTTCACGTTCCCGTTCTGCTACGACGAGAGCCAGGAGACGGCCAAGGGGTACACCGCCGCCTGCACGCCGGATTTCTTCCTCTTCGATCAGGACCGTCGGCTCGTCTACCGCGGCCAGATGGATGACAGCCGGCCGGGCAATGGCAAGGCGGTGACGGGGCGGGATCTGCGCGCGGCCATGGACGCCGTGCTGGCCGGGACACCCGTCAACCCGGAGCAGCGGCCCAGCCTCGGCTGCAACATCAAGTGGAAAAAGGGCCGCGAGCCCGCCTATTTCCGCTGAGCAAAGGTGTCAGACTGCTCTGTCGAACAGCCACGGTTCCAGAGCAACACGTGTCAGACACGTTTCCCGCTGCGAGACGACAGGTCGAACGGTGTCTGACACCTGTTAGAGGCGCAGGACCAGGCACTTCGCAGCACCCCCCGCCTTGAGGAACTCCGACAGCTCCACCGGGTAGGGGCGCAGGCCCCGGCGTTCCAGCTGCCGCGTGAGCGCCGTCGAGAAGCCTGCCTGCAGGACGATCGCGCGGCCGATCACGATCGCGTTGCACGCAAACCGCGTCGCATCGCGCTCCGAGACCGCCAGGGGATCCGCCGCCACGCTCGCGATCACCTTCCGGCCGTACCGGTCGAACGCCCGGGGGAACCACAGCGCCGTGCGATCATCCACCGGGCAGAAGCACGTGTCGAGATGGTAGAAGCGCCGATCCGCGAGCTCAACCGGCAGCACGCGCGCGCGCAGCCATCGGGCGAGCTCCTCATGGACCGGGGCGTCTGACCGGAACCGGAAGCCGACCACCAGGGTCGGGCCCATCCACAGCGCGTCGCCCTCCCCCTCGAAATCGTACCGGCTCGTCAGCCGCACCACGCGGAATCCCGCCCGATGGAAGTACCGCTCGATGATCGGCTCTTCCTGCTGCCGCTGCGGATAGCGGAAGTTGCTGCGGATGAGGGTCCGTCCGTGCACGAGGCCGGCGTTGGCGGTGAACACCAAATCCGGCACCCCGGGCTTCGCCGGCAACAGGCGGATGCGCGCGCCAAGCGTTCGCGTGAGCAGCCGGTGCAGGGCGGCCCATTGCGCGCGCGCCGTGGCAGGATGCGCCTGCCGCTTGAGACTCATCCAGGGGTTGATCTCGTAGGCGATGGCGTAGTGCGTCGGCTGGCACATCAAGAAGGCCGGGGACGGGAGACGTGAGACAGGAGACATGCAATCCTGTTAGAGATGGAGGGCGCGGGTCAGCTCGCGGAGGAAGGACTCGGTGTCGGAGACGATGCCGATGCCCTGGAACGTGCCGCGGTCGGCGAGCTTGGTCACGACGGCCGGGTTGATGTCCACGCAGACCGTCTTGACGGTGGCGGGCAGGATGTTGCCGGTGGCGATGGCGTGCAGGGTGGTGGCGATCATGAGCGCCAGCCCGACGCCGGGGAGGCGCTGGCGCATGGCCTCCTGCGCCTTGAGCACGTCGGTGATGACGTCGGGCAGCGGCCCGTCGTCGCGGATCGAGCCGCACAGGACAAACGGCACGCCGCGCGCCACGCACGCGTGCATGACGCCGCGCTTGAGCACGCCGCGCCGGACCGCCTGGCGGATGCCGCCGAGGCTGCGGATCGTGTTGATGGCGCGCATATGGTGGTCGTGACCGTCTTTCGCGGCCTCCCCACGGTCCAGGCGGACGCCGAGCGAGGTGCCGAACAGCGCGGATTCAATGTCATGCGTGGCCAGCCCGTTGCCGGCGAAGAGCACGTGGACGAACCCCGCCTTGATGAGCCGCTCCAGGTACGGGCCGCTGCCGGTGTGGACGACCGCCGGCCCGGCGACGACGAGGATCTTCTTGCCGGCGCGCCGCATCGCGCCCAGCTCCCGCGCCAGCCGCTGGATGAGCTGCGCCTTGGGTTTTTCCGAGGAGACGGCGCTGCCCATGAACTGGAACACCTCGGCCTGCCGCGCCCGCTCCAGCGGCGTCACCTTGATCCCCCCGCTGCCGCAGACGACCCAGTCGCCTTTGCCGATGGACGCCACCGGGGTGCAGCGCGCGTGGCCGGTCGTCGGATCGACCACGATGCCGCAGTCCATTTCGATGCGGGCCACGCTTCGCCAGCGGCCACGGAACCGGATCTCGGTGGGGAGGTTGGTGGTGGAGTAGAAGGCGGCCGGGAAGACGCCGTCTTTCGGCGCGCGGACGAGATGGACGTCCTGCGCCTGCACCGGGACCGCTCCCAGGCGCGAGAGCCGCTTCAGGATCAGCGCAAGCGCGCGCTGCGACGCCGCCTCAATGCGCAGCCGCGCGCGGGAGGTGTCCGTCTTGCGCTTGCCGATGGCGATGTCGAGGATCTCAAAGGTGCCGTTGAGATCCATGATCTCATCCAGCACCTTCGGCAGGATGAGTGAGTCGATGATGTGTCCTTGCACCTGCACGATCTCTGCGACCATCCCCCCTGCGCGACCCCCTGCGTTCCTTCTGGGTATCGGACCATTTCTATTTTCCTCTCGATCAACTGAAGGAAAATAGAAGTGGTCCGGCTGTTCCGTGCGCTAACGGGCTCGTGGTCCGGCTGTTCCGCTAGCCGGCTGTCGTGTAGAAGCGGTCCGGCTTTTCCGCTACCCACTTTTCGGCTAGTATACCACGTATGGATTTGAAAGCGGTGGAGGCGAGGACGCAGGCGATCGGCCAGGCGCTGTTCGCCGCGGCGAAGCGGGAGCACGCGTCGCTGTCGGTGCTCAACCGCTGGACCGCGCAGGTCCTCTCCTGGTGCCTGGCCGACCCCGCCGTCAAAGCGGCCATCCTGCGCTTCATCGACGCGCTGCCCGCCCTGACGACGCCCCGCGAGATCGCGCAGCACCTCCGGGAGTATTTTCCGCCGGGTTTTCGTGTCCCAGCCGCCCTCCGCCTGGGCACCCAACTGGCGCGCCCGGGCCTGGTGACGCAAGGCGCCATGGCGATGGTGGTGCGGCAGCTCGTCGAGCAGGTGGCCCGGCAGTTTATCGCCGAGCATCAGCCGGAAGCGGCTTCGCGGGTCATCCACGAGCTGGCCTCACGGGGCGCCACGGTCAGCCTCGACCTCCTCGGCGAGCAGGTCCTCAGCGAACCCGAGGCCGATCGCTATGTCACGCGGTGTCTCGCGCTGCTGACGCAGACCGCCGAGGCCTACGCCGCCCTGCCGGCCTCATCGCCGTCGGTGGTCTGCGGCCCACGGGTCAACTGCTCCGTCAAACCCTCAGCGCTCACGAGCCGCTTCGATCCCATCAGCCCGTCCCAGAGCCTCGAGCAGGCGACGCGGCGCGTGCTGCCGCTTCTGGCGTGCGCTGAGGAACGAGGGGCGGTCATCACCCTGGACATGGAGCAGTACGAGCTGCGCGATCTCACCCTGGCGCTGGCCAAGCATCTGCTGGTGCATCCGGCCGTCGGCCGGCAGGTCGGGCTCGGGATCGTCATCCAGGCCTATCTGCGCGATGCGGACGCGGTGACCGAAGCGCTCGTGGCATGGTGCGCGGCGCATGAGCGGCCGCTCACCATCCGGCTGGTGAAAGGCGCGTACTGGGACGCCGAAGTGGCGCAGGCGACGCAAGCCCGCTGGCCGGTGCCGGTCTATCAGAGCAAAGCCGAGACCGATCTGGCGTTTGAGCGGCTGACGCGCCGGCTGCTGGGGGCGTCGCCGCTGGTGACCACCGCGATCGCGTCCCACAACGTCCGGTCCATTGCGCACGCCATGGCGGTCGCCGAGGCGCTCGGCCTGGGGAAGGAGCAGCTGGAGTTCCAGCTCCTCTATGGGATGGGGGAGGCGCTCCAGGGGGCGATCGTCTCGATGGGCTATCCGGTGCGGGTCTACACGCCGATCGGCGAGCTGATCCCGGGGATGGCGTATCTGGTTCGGCGCATCCTGGAAAACACGGCCAACGAGTCGTTCCTGCGGCAGGATTTCTTTCAGCACAAACGCGCGGATGAGCTGCTGCGCCTGCCTGTCCGGCAGGCAGGCCTGCCTGCCACGCCCCGCGGCCGTGGGGCGGGGTTTGCCGGGGAGCCGTCCTTCGGCTCCGCTCAGGACGGCCCCCCGAGCGCAGGCGAGGGGGAGCCGCTGTTGGACGGATCCCGCGAAGCCCATCGGCAGCGGATGGCCGAGGCCCTCACGGCGGTGCAGGGCGCGTTCGGGCGTGCCTACCCGCTGCTCCTCGGCGAGGAGACGCGGCCGACCAGCTTCGTGCCCGTGCGCAATCCGGCGCGCCCCTCGCAGGAGTTGGGAGCGGTCTCGCGGGCGACTGCGGGGGAGGTCAACCGGGCGGTGGCGCTGGCCGCGTCCACGCAGCCGCAGTGGGCCGCGCTCCCCGTCGGCGAGCGGACGGCCTGCCTGCGTCGGGCCGCTGACCTGATCCGCGCGCGCCGGTTCGAGCTGGCCGCATGGGAGGCGTTCGAAGTCGGCAAGACGTGGCGCGAGGCCGACGCGGACGTTGTGGAGGCGATCGAATACCTCGAATACTACAGCCGCGACATGGAGGCGCTGGCGCGCGGCAAGCCGCTGGCGCAGATGCCGGGCGAGCGCAACGCCTATACGTATGAGCCGCGGGGGGTGGCGGCGGTGATCTCCCCGTGGAACTTCCCCGCGGCCATCCTCACCGGCATGGCCTCCGCCGCGCTGGTCAGCGGCCATGCGGTCATCCTGAAGCCGGCGGGGCAGGCCTCGATCATCGCCGCGCATCTGGCGCAGCTCTTCCGGCAGGCCGGCGCGCCGCCGGGGGTTCTGCAGTTCCTGCCAGGACGGGGCGAGGAGGTGGGCGCTGCGCTCGTCGCGCATCCGGGGGTCCAGCTCATCCTGTTCACCGGATCCCGAGCGGTCGGGTTGTCCATCCTCAACCAGTGCGCGCAGGTGTCCGAGGGGCAGCGCTTCGTCAAGCAGGTGGTGGCGGAGCTGGGCGGCAAAAACGCGATCGTCGTCGATGCGGACGCGGACCTCGACGCGGTGATCGCCGGCACGCTGCGCTCCGCGTTCGGCTATGGCGGGCAGAAGTGCTCGGCGGCGTCCCGGCTGATTGTGCTGGACGCGGTGTACGACCGGCTGCTCCCGCGGCTGGTGGCGGCGGTGGATCGGCTGGTGGTCGGCGACCCGGCTGATCCGGCCACCGACCTCGGCCCGCTGATCGAGGACGCCGCGCGGCGGCGGCTGCAGGAGGCGCTGGCGCACGCCCGGCGCGTGGCGACGGTGGCGTACGAGTATCCCGCGCCGCGGCTGCCGGCTGAGGGCTACTTCGTGGGGCCGGCCATTGTCACGGACGTGCCGCCGGATGACCGCCTGGCGCAGGAGGAGCTCTTCGGTCCGCTGCTGTGCGTGTTTCGCGTGAAGACGTTTGACGACGCGCTGCGGCTGGCCAACGACACCGCCTATGGCCTGACCGGCGGCGTCTATTCCCGCTCGCCCTCGCACATCCAGCAGGCGATCCGCGCCTTCGACGTCGGCAACCTCTACATCAACCGCCCCATCACCGGCGCGCGGGTCGGCCGGCAGCCCTTCGGCGGGCGCCGCCTGTCGGGCCTTGGGACCAAGGCCGGCGGTCCGGATTACCTCGCCCACCTGGTGCTCCCCAAGACCGTCTGCATCAACACGGCCCGCTACGGCATCCCCCTCGACTAAAAAGGTGTCAGACACTTTTCCCGCTTTGAAAGGTGTCTGACACCTTTTAGGGCTCGTCGAGCTGGCGCTGGAGATTCTGCCAGCTCACCGAGCCTTTCGGGTAGAGCCGTTGGATCTCTTCCAGGTGCTTGCGGCGCGCGGCGCGCGCGTCCATCGACGGCTGCGCGGCGCCGGATCCGCCTGTCGGCGCGCGAGGGGCGAAGCCGGCAGGCTGACCCCCCTGGCCGGTCTCGGTGAGGTAGCGCAGCAGGTAGTCCCGGCGCAGGCGGACGTACGGGTGCGTGCGGAGGAACGGCCAGGGAGTTTCAAACCGCTGCTCGAAATCTTCCAACAGCGCGATCGCCCGCCGAGGATCAAACCCGGCGCGGATGACATACCGGATGCCCAGCTGGTCCGCCTCCAGCTCCTGTTCCTGGCTGTAGCCGCTGTTGGCCACATCCTGCAGCAGCGCGGCGGCATCGACGACGAGCCGCCCGGCCTGCTGGGCGCCGGCGCTCCCCTCGCGCGTGGCGGCGGCCGCGCCCGCCGCCACCAACGCCATCAGCAGTTGCTGCCGTTGGAGCATCCGGAAGCGTTTGACCAGGTGCTGCGCCACGGTGTGGGCGAGCTCATGACTGAGGATGAACGCGAGCTCATCCGGGCGGCTGCCGCGGCCGGCCAGGTACTCGAGCATGCCGGTCGAGAGGTAGATCCGGCCGTCGGCCAGCGCGGCGGCGTTCGGATCGGCATCGGTATAGAGGTAGGCCCGATAGGCCAGGTGCGGCCGCTCGGTGACGCGGCGTAAGGCGTCCACGAGCGGCTGCACCGCGAACCCGTGCAGGCGCTCGATGGGCAGGATCGGGCGCGCGCCCTGCCGGGCGAACTCCCGCCCCTGGACTTGGCTGATCGCGCGCTCGATCGCTAACGCGTCAGCGGATTCCTCCGGCAGCGGCGTCTGCCGGACGGCGTACTGCGGGGTGGCGCAGCCCGCGACGAGTACCAGCGCCAGTGCCGGTGTCAGGCACCCCGCTATCCGCACCGACCACAGCGGGGAGCCAGACACCGGTGGAATGGAGCCAGGCACCGGAGCTGAACGGTTACCCAAGCCGCAGTTGGGCTTCCGCATCGATGACATCCCGGTTGATGCGCTGCATGGCCTTCTTCGCGACGGCGCGAAGGGAGGGATCGGCCGCCGGCATCTCCGAGAGCTGCCGCAAGAGCTGGACCGCCATCCGGAAATACCGGACGATCTCCCCCTCATCCACGTCGCACAGCTTCGTGATGCGGTCAAAGGCGGCCTGCGCCATCCATGCCTCCATCGCGTAGGAGAGGTGGAAGGCCGGCGCTTTCGTTTTCGGCGTGACCCGGAACCGCGCTTCCTCTTTCTGGATGCGTTCCAGCGGTTGCCGGCAGGCCTCGGCCAAACGCTTGGCGAGCCGGTGGCGCTTCGGCAGGCTCATCCCCGGGCGCGGCTCGTACACGATGCCCGCCATCAGCACCGCCAGCGACACCGCATCCAGCCCCGCCAGGCGCTGGGCCGCATGCAGCTCCGTCACCAAGAGCTCATACCCGTAGACCCAAGAGGCGAATTCGCCTTTCGGCGTCAGGCCCCCCGTCGTCAGGTAGCCCATCGCCTCCAGCAGGGTGAGCTTCCGCTGCATGAGCGACAGACCCTCCTGGCGCCTCGGCCCGCTCGTCTGCTGGTAGTAGAGGGTCTTCGGGAACAGGTCCAAGAGCGCCCGCCCGTGCCGGCGATACAGGTTGAGGAGGGTCGCGTACGCGGTGTTGAACCGGCTGTGCACCGGCTCCGGCTCGCCCTGGAGCAGCTGGAGCACTTCGGGATACGTGATATGGGTGGGCGTGACGCGCAGGTACACGAACCCCGCCTCGTCCATGCCGCGCCGGCCGGCGCGCCCCGCCATCTGGAGAAAGTTCCGGCGGCGCAACAGCTCGAAGCCGCCGTGCGAGCGTTTCTTCAGCGTATCGAGGACGACGCTGCGCGCCGGCATGTTGATCCCCAAAGCGAACGTCTCCGTGGTGACGATGAGCTTCATGAGCCGGCTCGTGAAGCAGCGCTCCACCACCTCTTTCACCGTCGGGAGCATCCCCGCGTGGTGGAATCCGACCCCGCGGTCCAGCAGCCGTCCCAGCGCCTCGATGCTGCCGTCTTGCGTCAGCCCAAACCGCGCGCAGAGCTCATCGAACATCCGCCGCAGCGCCATCCGCTCCTCCGCCGTCAGCCACGACCAGCCGGAGAGCTCCCACGCCAGATCCTCGGCCCGCCGCCGGCCGAACGTGAAGAAGATGCACGGCAGCCGCTGGTGCTCCTGCAGGTGCCGCACCAGCGGCTCGAGCCGATTCGGGTGGATGTCGTGATGGCGCCGGTGATGGGGGTGCCGCGGCGGGTGGCGCCACGGCTCCTGATGCCGCCAGCCCACCTCTTTCAGGCGCTGCGGGGTGTCGAGCACCGCGTTCTGGCACTGGAACAGCGTCGTCAGCGGGACCGGCCGCCGGGTCTCTTCGATCACCTCCACCGGGCGGCCGTGGATGCGGCGGATCCATTGGGCGAGCTCCTGGACGTTGGGGATGGTGGCGCTCAGGCACAGCAGGTTGATGGCAGGCGGCGTGAACAGCAGCGACTCCTCCCAGACCGTGCCGCGCTCCTGGTCGTCGAGATAGTGGATTTCATCGAAGATGATCCACGCGTAGGAGGCCAGCCGGTCGATGTCCTCGAGCAGCGTGTTGCGGTAGATCTCGGTCGTCATGATGACGAGGGGCGCGGTCGGATTGATCGTCACATCCCCGGTCATAATCCCCACCACCTGCCGGCTCGCCTTCGGCGAGCCGGCGTCCCGTGGGGACGTCGGCGGCCCGTCGGGCCGATCGGCAGGTGGTGGGATACTCCCCACCTGGTCACCGTGCCGCGCGCTGAAGTCGCGGAACTTCTGATTACTGAGGGCCTTGATCGGCGCGGTGTAGATGACCCGCTGGCCCTTCGCCAGCGTCCGCTCGATGACGTAGTCGGCCAGCACGGTTTTGCCGGAGCCGGTGGGGGCGGCGACGAACAGGGAGGTGTCGCGCTCGATCACGCCGATCGCGCGCTGCTGGAACGGATCGTAGGTGAAGGGATGCAGGTTCATGCGTGCCTGGGTGCCGACGTGCCGGAGGCAAAAGGTGTCTGACACCTGTTGCGGTCGTCCCAGCAGCTTTTCGACAGGGCCACTCTTCAGACATTGTATAATACCGCGTCATGCCTCGTCAGGACTTCTTCCGGCTCCTCGCCCTCGTCCTCCTCTCGCTCTTGGATCCGCCGATCGCCGAAGCGGAGTCATCGGCCACCGTGACCGTGCGGGCGGATGTGGCCTGGACGGACACCGGCGTCACACTCGTCACGGGCCAGGCGCTGCGCATCGAGGCGGCCGGACAGGCGCGCGTGGTCGGTGTCCGTCTGCGCACCTGGCTCTCCGGGGAGGTGATCGACCGGTCGGTCGGGCCCCGGGGCACCTATCGCTGGCCGCGATCCTACTGGAAGCACCGGCGCGGGCACTCCTTTCCGCTGCCCACGATGGTGGACGGTCCGGCGCCCGCCTTCGGGTTGATCGGGAAGATCAACGAAACCGGCGAGCCGTTTGACGTCGGCGCCTCGTACCAGGGCCGGTCCCCGGCGAGCGGCCGGTTGTGGCTCGGCGTCAATGACGACGAGCTCGAGGATAACCGCGGCGCGTTCCAGGTCACGATCCGGGTAGAGCCGGCGCTGCCGCCCGCCGTCGCCTGGCCAGAGGCGCCGTCAGATCGCCTCAGTCCCCCGCCAGCGGTGGGGGGGCTGATCGGCAAGCCGGTGCCTGATGCGCGCGTCCTGCTGATCTACGTGGACGGCCTGCGGCCCGATGTGCTGAAGGCGATGGCCGCCGCCGGGTTCTTGCCGAACTTCGCGCGGGCGTTTCTGGACCAGGGGGTGGAGGTGCCGGACGCGTTTACCGTGTTTCCCTCCAACACGCTGATCGCCAACGGGTCGCTCTTCACCGGGCTGTTCTCCGACCGGACCGGGATCAAGTCCCAGAACCAATTCGAGCGCACGACGCTGAAGCCGAGGGGCCAGCTGAGCGCGTGGCTGCCGGACGGGTTCATGCCGAGGCCGACGACACGGGTGTTGAACCTGCTGGATAAATACGCGCCGGAGCAGACCCACACGTTCCTGGCCAGGCGCTGGGTGCCGACGCTGGGCAACCGGCTGGGC
This sequence comes from uncultured Planctomycetales bacterium, assembly GCA_964556925.1. Classification (GTDB taxonomy): domain Bacteria; phylum Omnitrophota; class Gorgyraeia; order Aquiviventales; family Aquiviventaceae; genus CAZKXY01. The sequence continues at coordinate 22,161 of CAZKXY010000004.1, forward strand.
AAGCGGTTCAGATACACGACGCTGCCGATCGCGCCCATCAATCCGCCGCCCCAGTGGTTCCATCGCGCGATCAACACGCTCGGCCCGTTTGACTTCCCCAGGCGCCTGCCCGTCCGGCTGGATGAGGTCAACGCGGCCTACGCCGTGGAGGAGCTGATCGGCCTTCCGGATGCCCGGGTGATCGCCGTGTGGTTCCCGATGGCGGACAAGACCTGCCACGTCAGCCGCCGGGGCCAGTTCGGCGCCGCCCGCCGCGATCTCGCCCTGGCCGACGAGGGGCTGGGCCGCATCCTGCGCCGGCTGCGCGAGGTCCGGTGGGACCGTTCGACCTACCTGATCCTCGTCTCGGATCATGGGCACCTGGGTGGCGCCCCCCCACCTGTCGCTCCGCCGAAGGCGGAGGATCGGCCCTCCGGGCCGACGACAGGTGGGGGGCTCAACCGCACCTGCAACCTGCCGCGGGACTGGGGCTGGGCCCAGCTCGGCTGCAACGTGAAGGTGGTCGGGCAGGAATGGCTGCATCCCGGGATGGACCCGCGGCGGTTTCTCTTCTTCGATCACCAAGGGGCAGGACAGGCCAAACTGTTTTTGCCGTACGGATCGTACCAGCGCGGCGCCTGGCAGCGCAACCGTCTGCACGAACTGACGCATTATGACGTGCACCCCGCGCAGCGCGACGTCAACCTCCTGGAGTCGCTGACGGGCTTCCGCCCGACGGGATGGGACGGCCGCGGCGCGCGGTCCCTCGACGTCGCTCGGGACCGTGCCGAGCGAGCGGCGCGCGCCGAGGGACGGCCGGTGGATCTCCTCCTGGTCAAGCTGGATGCGGGCCGGACCTTCGTGTACCGCGACCCGGACAACCAGGCGATCCTCCATCGGACGCCGGGGGCGGAGGGTACGGACGTCTACCGGTACGAGCCGGTCAGGCGGCTGACGCAATCGGCGGACGGCGCGCTCCACGTCGAGCCGGCGCGGGCCGGGGTGGATCCGTTCGGCTACCTGAGCGACCCGGCGTTCCTCAAGGCCGTCGGCGGCGCCGCCTGGATCGGCGCGCCGCACTCCGCGCAGGAGTGGCTGACGGCCACGGCCCAGACCCGTTACCCCGATGCGGTGGTGGCCATCGCGAAGTTTTTCGCCTGGCAGGCGCCGGTGGCGGACCTGGCGGATGCGCGGGATCCGGACCTGGTCGTGACCGCCTCGGCCGGCTGGTCCTTCCGGTCGGATGACGGGGAAGGGACGGATCACGGCTATCCCCTGCCGGAGTCGATGCGCATGGCGCTCTTCCTCGCCGGGCCCAACATTCCCCATGGGCGGTTGCTGACTCCGCACCGGATCGTGGATGTGCTTCCCACCATCCTCCAGATGATTGGCTGGCCCTATGATCCGGCCAGCCTGGATGGCCGCGCCATCACCGGCATCTACGAATGAAAAATCGGGACCGGGTCCATTTTTCCTTCGAGCGCGGCAGAAAAATGGACCCGGTCCCATTGTTGTCCGTTCTTCTGGCCGCGCTGCTCGTCGCGCCTGGCCGCTCGCACGCCGCCACTTCGGAGGAGCGGTTCTTCGCTGACTGCCCGACCGGGAAGCGGATTCGGCTGCATGATGAGCGCTATCCGCTGGACCTCCATGCGATCCTCTACACCACCGCCGGCCTGTCCGAGCTGGAGGTCTTCCAGCTGGCGGATTGGACGGTCGATCTCCTCCTGCCTGGGGGGCGGTGGCGCCCGTTCGGGAGGACCCTGGGAGGGATCCGCGCCGCCTACCGGCGCCTGCCGCCGTGGACGGTGACTCAACGGATCGGGGAGTTCGTCGACGCGCTGCAGATTCCCGAGCTCAGCCTGGGGGACGCAGCCGCCACGTATTCCCCGGCTGCGGTCAGCGGCCAGGTCGGGCCGGGCAGCGGGATGCTGGTGCGGGTGGATCGGCTCATGGACTGGTCGCAGCACCTCGTCGGAGATGTCAACCGGTTGAGCGGCCGGATCGTCGGCCGTCGGCGCGGACTGATCACCTGGCCGATGCCGGGGCAGGCCGTCGATGGAGCACAATGGCTGTTGCTGAAGACCGCGTCTGACGCCAGGACCCTGGTGGCCCGCGCCCTGGAGCATACGCTGACCGGCATCGAGGCGGCGGGGGAGCAGGTGGTGAACATCGGCCGCCGCCGGTCGCATCAGCGGCAGACTGTGTTCCTGCGGCTGCCCCGCGAGGTCTACCGGGCGCATGAGCTCTGGCTGCTTGAACATCGGCCGTCCCTCGTCGTGGGCACACCGGAGACGTTCCGCGGCGCCACCCACGCCGCGCTGGCCCACGGCCGGCGCCTTGCCGTGCGGGAATGGGAGCCGGCCGATCCGCTGCGCCACGAGGTGCTGGTGGTCATGACGACCGCGCGCGTCATCGCCCATGCCCCTGAGGCGTTGAAAGCGTATGTCGTGCCCGCCGCCTGGATCCTCGACCCCGACTAGGTGTCAGACACCTTTTGTGCGGGGAAAGGTGTCTGACACCGCTGGACGTTGACAAGGCGGAGGGCACCGTCTAAGCTTGAGGGACCATGAGCCAGGCCGTCATGCGGTTTACCTCCGGCATCAGCGATGCGGGCAACGCCCGCGATGCGGCTGAGGCGGCCTGCCGGCAGGCGCTCGCCCAGTTGAGCGGGCTCTCCTGCGACCTGGCCTACCTGTTCGCCTCGACGATCTACCGCGCGTCCTGGCCCCACCTGCTGGAGCAGATCCAGAGCCGCCTGCGCCCCACCGTCCTGATTGGCTGCAGCGGCAGCGGCATCATCGGCGGCGGCCAGGAGCTCGAGTGGGTGCCGGCGGTGTCGATCGTCGCCGCCCACCTGCCGGAGGTGCGGCTCTACCCCTTCGTGGTCAGCCCGGAGGAACTGGAGGCCTCCGCGCCCGGCGGCTTCTGGGTGGACAAGATCGGCGCCTCGCCCGAGGCGCGCCCGATCTTCGTGTTGTTCGTCGATCCGCACACCGTGCACCCGATGAAGCTCATCACGGAATTGAATGCGACCTACCGCACGCGGCCGATGATCGGCGGGCTGGTCAGCGGCGGCGAGGAGCCCGGCGAGCACCTGCTGTTCCGGGGCGCCGAGGTCTTCCAGGAAGGCGCGGTCGGCGTGGCCATGACCGGCAACATCACGATGGACACGGTCATCTCGCAAGGCTGCCGCCCGATCGGCCGGCCCTATGTGGTCACGCAGGCGGAGGAGAACCTCGTGCTGGAGCTCGGCGGCCGGCAGGCGCTGGGCGTGCTCCACGAGGTCCTCTCGCGGCTTCCCGCCAGCGACCGCGAGCTGGCCCAGCGCGGCTCCATCTTCGTGGGGATGGCGGTGAACGAGATGCGGCAGGTCTTCAGCCCGGGCGACTTCCTCATCAGGAACATCGTGGGCATTGACCCGGAGACCGGCGCGATCGCGATTGCGGATCACGCCGTGGTCGGACAGACCCTCCAGTTCCAGCTGCGGGATCCCAGCACGTCGCGCCAGGAGCTGCGCCGGCTGCTGCAGCAGGTCAGCCAGCCCTCGCCGACGCCGCCGGCCGGGGCCTTGCTGTTCAACTGCACCGGCCGGGGCCGGTCGCTGTATGGCACGGCCCACCAGGACATCAAGCTGATCCAGATGGTCAGCGGCAAGCTGCCGGTCGGAGGCTTTTTCTGCAGCGGGGAGATTGGCCCGATCGACGGCACCAATTTTCTGCACGGCTACACCGCCAGCCTCGGCCTCTTCCGCCCGCTAGGAAATCCGTCATGATCTCCTTGCAAACGCTCATGCGCATTCGCGGCAGGTCTGCGCTGGAGGCGGGTCCTGGCCAGGCCTCCGCGCGCCGCTCAGCGAATGTGGCTGCGCTCCGCACCAGGCGACGGCTCGCAACATTCGAATTCGCGGCGCGCGGAGCGCCTGGCCACCCGCCTCGACGAGGCGCCTCAGCCCTGGCCGGAGGGAGTGGCCGCGGGGCGAATTCAGCGTTTGCCGGGGAAGCCGCCAGGCAGGCAAACGCTGCTGAGCCACGCGGCCAGATCCCGCAGGCCAGGGTGAGGAGGCGTGGGGCGCGGTGGTGGCTGTCGTGTGCGCTGGCGCTGTCCCTCGGCGCCGTTGAGCGCGTGCCCGCGGCCGACCCGCAACCGGCCAAGCCCAAGCGGGAGGCGGTGGGGTTGGGCGTCGGCTTCCGGCCGCCGCCGTTTACCGTCACCGACCTCAGCGGCGCCGCCCGCGCGCTTGCCGACTATCAAGGGAAGGTGCTCGTGCTGCACTTTTGGGCGTCGTGGTGCCCGTTCTGCCGGCGCGAAGTGCCCAAGCTGAAGCAGGTGCGGTCCGACTGGCCCGAGGAGCAGGTGGCAATCCTGGCAGTCAGCACCGATGAGGATCTGGACAGGCTGCGGGCATTCCTCCGGCAGGAAACCCTGCCCTATCCGGTGGTGGCCGACGCGCAGGCGGATTTCGTCACCTCGGATCAGTACGGGGTATCCGGGATTCCGGTGACCTACGTCATCAGCCCTGATGGGCACATCGCGGCCGCCCTCCATGGCAGCTCCGACATCGCCGGCGCAGTCCGCGAAGCGCTGGAGCCCCGCGCCGCGCCCCCCGCCGTCTCGTAATGTGATGACGCCGTCCTGGCAGTCGATGTGGCGGTCGTGGCTGTTGCTCGGCGGCCTCGTGATGGCCTGCGCGGTGATCGCCTGGCGCGCCGGCGGATCGCAGCGGGTCGGGGAAGCCATGAGCAGCGGGGCCGCGCTGTTCCTGAGCGTGCTGCCCAACCTGGTCTTGGGGTTTGCGCTCGCGGGCTTTCTCCACGTGCTGTTGCCCGGCGAGCTGATCAGCCGGTGGATGGGGCAGGGATCCGGGCTGCCGGGCTTGTTGATCGGCACCGCCGCCGGGATGCTGACGCCTGGCGGGCCGTTCATGCACTTTCCCATCCTTGCGTCCTTCCTGGCAAAAGGGGCGGCCATCGGCCCGGTCGCGTCGTACATTGCCGCCTGGGCGCTGATCGGGTTGAACCGGTTTCTCGTCTGGGAGCTGCCGATCCTCGGGCCGCACGTGGCCCTCGTTCGCTTCGCGTCATCGGTGGCGTTTCCGCCGCTCATCGGCGCGCTCGCCGGCTGGCTCTTCCGCGCCCTCCGCCTCTCCGCGTAAGCCCGCGGGCTACGGGGCCTGGCCAGGCCTCCGCGCGCCGCTCAGCGAATGTTGCTGCGCCATGACCCGTCCACGGCTCGCAACATTCGAATTCGCGGCTCGCGGAGCGCCTGGCCACCCGCAGCTAGCGGGCCGCAAGGCTCCCCGCAGGCGTCGCCTTCCCGCAGCGAGACGGGCGCTTGACGCGGGCAGGCGGCGTGGGGCATACTTCCTCGTTATGAGCCCGCAACGGGAGGTCTGGCTGCGCCGAATCGCCACCGCGCTGCTGGTGGCGCTGGGGGGATGGAGCGGCGTGTCGATCGACCACTGGATGCAGCAGGAGCTGGAGCTGGTCCGCTACCAGTCGGTCATCCAGGAGATCGCCAGCCTGATGCGGGCCATGCCCGCCCGGGCGAAAGCCAAGCAGACGATCGTGCGGTTGCGCGTCGACCCATCCCGCGGGCTGCTGCAGCTGACCGCGCTCCGGGACGGCCCCGCCTCGTACGAGACCGTGGAAGACACGATCTGGTTGCCGGAGGGGCTGCAGATCCACGCGGCCCCGGGCGCCTTCACCGCGCTGCCCACCGGGCAGCGCTCGTCCAGTTTCTTGATGATCGCCGCCCCCGCCCACCAAAAGCTGTTCCGGTTCACCACCGGCTCGGACGGCATCGTCCGCCTGGAGGAAGAGCCCCTCTCCTGAAAAGGTGTCAGACACCTTTCAAAGCGGGAAAGGTGTCTGACACCTTTTCTTTCTTGACAGCCCGCCGAGGCCTGCTACAATTTCCTTACTTGAGACTCAGTCTCAAGTAAGTCATGAAACGCTTCGTCGAAGTGGAACAGCTCTTGCGCCAGAACGGGGTGCGCCTGACCGACCAGCGCCGCCTAGTCGTCCGGCGCGCCGTGGCCTACCTCCATTTCACCTCGGAAGAGCTGGTGAAGGACGTGCGAGTGGTGGATCCCTCCGTCGCGCGGGGGACGGTCTACCGCACCCTGGCGCTGCTCCACGGCGCCGGCGTGGTGGAGAAGCACGACTTCCGCTACGGCCCGCCGAACTACGAAGTGACCTTCGCCAAGGCCCATCACGACCACCTCATGTGCATCCGCTGCGGGGAGATCATTGAGTTCCAGGAGCCGCGCGTGGAACTCCTCCAGCAGGAGGTGGTCAAGCGCTACGGCTATCAACTGCTCTCCCATACGCACAAGCTCTACGGCCTGTGCCGCGTCTGCCAGCGGACGCGCCCCAGGCGCGCGCAGAAAGCGCCCCAGCTCCACGTGGAAGAAGTGGTGGCCTGAGCGATGGCAGCCAGCTGCGAGCATGGCGGGCTTTCGCCGGAGACGCTCCAGCAGATCGCGCAGGCCGTCAGGTCGCTGCGCTACGGGACCGTGCAGATCACGGTCCACGACGCGCGCGTGGTCCAGATTGACAAGCGCCTGCCGCTGACCGATCGGACCTCCGAAGGCGCTCGGCTCACCCCGCCCCCACGGGCTTGACAGCCGTGGGGGCGGGGCTCACAGACGGCCGCTCGGCCGGGAGAGGTTCGATGGGTCGGTTGCACATCGTGGGGGTCACCCTGCTGCTGGCGGCGCCGGTGTGTGAGGCGGACGAGGCGAAGGTGCGGCTGAAGGAAGTGACGGTGACGGCGGAAGAGCTGCGCGGGCCGTTTCTGCCGGATGTGACCGACACGCGGATCCTGGCCGGCAAGAAGACCTCGGTGATCGACCTGCAGGCCCAGCCCGCGATCATCAACAACAACTACCGGCAGGTGCTGGAGCGCACGCCGGGGCTGTTGCTGAGCGAGGAGACGACCCCCCTCTTCAGCGTCGGCTACCGCGGCCTGGAGCCCCACCGGGCGCAGTTCACCCAGATCTTGAAGGACGGGGTGCCGATCCACGCGGAGATGTTCGGCTACCCGGAGTCGTACTATACGCCGCCGCTGCAGAGCCTCGACCGCATCGAGTTCATCTCCGGGGGCGCCGCCTTGATGTATGGGCCGCAGCCGGGCGGCGCGCTCAACTTCATCACGAAGCCGCCGGCGACCGGCACCCCGGCTGCCGTCTCCACCGAGAACAGCTTCGGGGACGATGAGCTCTTCTCAACGTACACGAGCGTCAGCGGTCAGGCGGAGCCGCTCGACTACTTGGGATACGTGCACGAGCGGGAAGGCAACGGGTTTCGCGAGACGAACAGCGACTTCGAAGTGCTGGGCGGCGGGATGAAGGTCCAGACGGACACGGGCCCTGGCTCGCGCCTGACCCTCACCTACGATGAATACCATGAAGAGCACGGGGAGCCAGGCGGCCTCACCAAGGTGGTCACGGACAGCGAGAGACGCGACCTGACGACGCGGTTCCACGACCGGTTCCGCCTGGAGCGCTACTATGGGACGCTCCGCTATGAGCAGGAGCTGGGGGAACGCAGCCAGCTTGAATTCCGGATATTCGGGGGGCACTACCGCCGGTACAGCAAGCGGCAGGACGGCAACGTGTTCGGCGGCACCCCCACAGGGACGACGATGTCCATCGAGGAGCAGGATTTCTACACCTTCGGGGTGGAGCCGCGCGTGCGCTACACCTATGACGCCTTCGGCCAGGAGGGCCATACGCTGACGGTCGGGCTCCTGGGCTACTTTTCGGACTCCCCGCGGGAGGACCAGCGGGGCACCTGGCTCGGGGCGGACAGCGGCGGCTTGCGCAACGCGAGCAAGCGCAACATGCAGTACCTCTCGCTGTTTGCCGAGCAGCTGTTCCGGTTCGGGCCGCTCTCGGTGACGCCCGGCATTCGCCTGGAGCACATCTGGCAGCACCTCAAGGAGGAGGTCAACGCCAGCAAGACGACGGTGCCGCTGGCGACCGTGCACGAGTTCGACTTCGTGCCGCTCGTCGGCCTCGGCGCGGCCTACGACCTCAGCCCATCGGTGCGCGGCTACGCGAACCTGTCCCAGTCCTACCGGCCGAAGATCTTCACGCAGGCGGTGCCGACGGGCGCCGGCACCATCGTCAACGACGATCTGGAGGAAGGGAAGGGCTGGCTGATGGACGTCGGCCTCCGCGGCCGCCACGCCGATGCGGTGTCATGGGACGTCAGCTACTTCGTGATGCGCTTCGACGACCAGATCGGGACCTCCGGCAGCACGGTGGAGAACGTCGGCGACGCGCTCCACCAAGGGGTCGAGGCCGCCGTAGAGGCCGACTTCGTCGGCCTCTATGACGCCGGCCGAGGCACGGCCTACCGGGACCAGGCGGGATCCCTGGGCCCGTACGTCAGTCTGATGCTGCTGGATGCGAAGTTCCTCGAAGGCCCGCAGGACGGCAAGACCCCGCAGTACGCGCCGCAGTACATCCTGCGGTTCGGCGCCCGGTACGCCCTGCGGGACCGCGTCAAGGTCGCCTTGGGCAGCACGTTCGTGGATGACCACTTTGCGGACGATTCCAACCTCGCCAACCGGACGGTGCCCTCCTACAAGGTATGGGACCTGAGCGGGGAGGTGCGGGTGTGGAAGGACTACCTGACGCTCTTCGGCGGGATCAACAATCTCTTCGATGAGCGCTACTACGCGCGCATCCGCAGCGATGGAATCGATCCGGCCTACGAGCGGAACATCTACGGCGGCGTCCGGGTCGGCATGAAATTCTAGAACGTGTCAGACACGTCCCGCGCCTTGTGAAGTGTCTGACACGTTGAAGGAGCTGAGGGCGAGGAGGACAGCATGGTTCACTGGGTTGTCAAAGGCGGGCCGGTCATCCCACCACCTGTCTGTCGCAGCGACGACAAGCGCAAGGACTTCTTCGCGCGTCGCTGCGAGCACGGCGGGTGGTGTGAGCGACCAACACTCCGTGCCACCCGCCGTGCGTCCCGCCTGGGGGCGGGACACAGATAGGTGGTGGGATCATGTGGCCCTGGCTGCTCAAAGGGGGTCCAGTCATGTACCCCCTGGTGCTTTGCTCAATCGTGGCGCTGGGCGTCATCATCGAGCGCCTCCTCTTCTGGGTGAAGGAGCGGCGCACGCAGGATGACGGGCTGATCCACAAGCTGCTCCATCTGACGGAGCGGGGGCTGTTCGAGGACGCCACCACCCAGGCCAGCGGCAGCCGCGACGCGGCGGTGCGCATCCTCGTCAACGGCCTCAGCCACCATCACTTTTCCCTGGAAGGGGCGCTGGAAGTCGCGGTCAGCGCAGAGCTCAAGCGCATGAAGCGCTACCTCAACATCCTCGACACCCTGATCACCGTCGCGCCGCTTTTGGGAATCTTCGGGACGGTCGTCGGGATCCTGGCGGCATTCGGCTCGCTGGAGGGGCGCATCCCCGACCCGAAGATCGTCTCCGCCGGCATCGCGCAGGCCATCATCACGACCGTCGCGGGGCTGGCGATCGCGATCCCGACGGTGATCGCCTACAACTATTTCTGCGCGAAGGTGGAGGATGCCGCCGGCCGGATCGCGACGCACGTGACGAACTTCCAGATCCTCTACGAGAAGGGCAAAGCCAGGCTCGGCGAGAAAACCGGGACCGAGAACATTGGGACCAGGTCCATGTTTCCTGAGGCCAGGATATGAAAAATGGACCTGGTCCCTTTTTGAAGGTGCCGCCGGTGGTGTCGAAGCGGCCCCGCGTCGAGATGGTGCCGCTCATCGACTGCTTCTTCCTCCTGCTGGTCTTCTTCATCTTCGGTGTCTTCTCGATGACGCTGCAGCAGGGCATCTGGGTCGACCTGCCGGCGGCCGCGCAGGCGGCGTCCCTGAAAGAGGAGACTGTGACCATCTCGGTCACTGCCGAGGGCGCGCTGTTCGTGAACGACCGGCCGGTCGCGCTCGAGGCGCTTGGCGACGCGCTGCGGCAGGCGGTCCCCCCACCTGTCGTCGGCCCGGAGGGCCGATCCCCCGCCTCCGGCGGAGCGACAGGTGGGGGGACGCTTGTGGTCATCCGCGCGGACCGCGCCTCGCGCCATGGGCTGGTCGTGTCGGTGCTGGACGCGGTGCGGCAGGCGGGCCTGCAACACGTCTCATTCCAGACGGAGCCGCCCGCATGACCTCCGCACCACCGCTCCTGCACGCTAGCTGCGTGGGCTGGCTCGCCTTCGGTTCGCGGCATCGCTCCGGAGGGCGGCTCACCATCTCGCCGCCCCGCGCAGACCGGGCTCCTTATTCGTCGCCCGGCGCGTGCCCAGCGTGCGGCCGGTCGCTCAAAAGGTGTCAGACACCTTTCCCGATGCGAGACGACAGGTCGAAAGGTGTCTGACACTTCTTGCGATGCGCAGCGGCCTGCCTGGCCGGCAGGCAGGCGCTCGGACTGCCGAGGTGCCGCTCACCGAATGCGTCGCGCCCCCGCAGCCAGTGCCCAGCGGCAGGTAGAGAGATGACGAGCGAGCTCAAACTTGCACTGACGGTGTCGATCGGGGTCCACGCGGCCGTCCTGGTTGGCCTGCCGCTCACCGAACCAGTGGCGTTTGACGTGGAGCGCGCCTCGACCAGTGTCGAGCTCTACCTGGTCGCCCCGCAGGCGCCAGCGGTCTCCGCGGCTCCTGAGCCGATCGCGCCGCCCCCCGAGCCGACGCCCACGTCCGCGCTGGAGCCGCCTGAGCCTGCGGCGCAGACCGCGGTGGTTCCCGAGGAGCGCGGCGCGCAGGTTGACCTGCTCCCCGGCTATCTGCGCAACCCCCCGCCGGTCTATCCCAAGCTGGCGCGGGAGCGGGGCTATGAAGGCAGCGTCTTGCTCGAGGTGGAGGTGCTGCCGTCAGGGCGGTGCGGCGCGATCCGCGTGCTGGCCTCCTCCGGCTATCCGGTCTTGGATGACGCGGCGGCCCGGGCGGTGCGCGCCTGGGTGTTTCGGCCGGCGCGGCGCTGGCACCTGCCTGTGCCATTTCAGGTGGAGATCCCCATCACCTTCCGGTTGATTGATGGCTGACGGCACGTTCCTGGCCACGCTGCTGATCGTGTTTCGCGAAACCCTGGAAGCCGGGCTGATCGTCGGCATCATGCTGACGGTGCTCGCCCGGCTGGGCGCCCTGCGGTACGCCGGCCATGTCGGGACCAGCGCCGGCCTGGCGGTGGCCGCGAGCCTCCTGGCCGGATGGCTCCTGAGCCTGGCGACCCAGACGACGCAGGGACGGTGGGAGCAGATCATTGAAGGCTGCATCTCCCTGGCGGCCTGCGGGGTGTTGACGTCTATGGTCTTCTGGATGGACCGGCAGGCCAAGCGCATCCGGCCGGAGATCGAGATGCGGGTGGAGACCGCCGTGACCCGCAAGGAGCTTCCCGCGATCCTCCTCGTGCCATTCTTGGCCGTCTTCCGCGAGGGGGCGGAGACCGTCCTGTTCCTGAACGCGGTGGCCATCCAGAGTTCAGGCGCGGTGTCCCTTTTCGGCGGGCTCGGCGGCTTCGCGCTGGCGGTCGGGGTGACCCTGTGCATCTTTCTCGGGGGAAGGCGCGTGCCGCTGAAGCCGCTCTTTCGAAGCACCGGCGTCCTGCTGCTGCTCATCGCGGCGGGACTGTTGGCCTATGGCCTACACGAGCTCGAGGAGCTCGGCTGGATCCCCTCGCTGATCGCCCCGCTGTGGAACATCAACCACCTGCTCAACGAGAACGCCGGCCTTGGCGCCTTCCTCAAAGCCCTCTTCGGCTACAACGGCAACCCCTCCCTGACCGAAGTCGCCGGCTACCTCGCCTATCTGGCCGCGGTGACGGTAGCGCTGGGGCGCGCCACCCACCCCTTGCGGCCCGTGGGGCAGGGCCAGCCGCCGGTCCCCACCCCTCTTCAGGAGGTGTCAGACACCTTTCCCGCTTTGAAAGGTGTCTGACACCTTTTTTTGAGCTATAATCGGTGTCTGCCTTCTCATGCCGACCCTCCGCCTGGCATTGGCCCAGCTCAACGTGACCGTTGGGGATCTGGACGTCAACCGGCGCCTGATCGAGGAAGCCCTCCGCCGCGCCCGCGCGTGGATGGCCGACGTGGTCCTGGTGCCGGAGCTGGCGATTACCGGCTATCCCCCGGAAGACCTGCTGCTGAAGCCGCAGTTTGTCGACGAGAACCTGAAGGCGCTTGAGCGCCTGGCGTCGGCCAGCCAGGGGCTGATGGCCCTGGTGGGGTTCGTGGATCGCGACCGGCAGGGCCGCCTGTACAATGCCGCCGCCGTGTTGGCGGACGGCCGGCACCTCGCGACCTACCACAAGCAGCACCTGCCGAACTACGGCGTCTTCGACGAGAAACGCTATTTCGCGCCCGGGGTCGAGCCGCTGGCGTGCGAGATCGGCCGCGTGCGGCTGGGCATCACGATCTGCGAGGATCTCTGGGAGCCGGGGCCGTGCCAGGCGTTGGCGCAGGCCGGCGCGTCGCTGGTCGTCAATCTGTCCGCCAGCCCGTACCACGCGGGCAAGCTCGCCCTGCGGCAACAGCTCTTTGGCCGGCGGGCCCGCGACAACCGGCTGGCTGTCGCCTATTGCAATCTGGTCGGCGGGCAGGATGAGCTGGTGTTTGACGGCGCCAGCCTGGTGCTGGACGCCCAGGGGCGGCTGGTGCTGCGCGCGGCGCAGTTTACGGAAGACCTCCTGTTGGCGGATCTCGCGCTCCCTGCCTGCCCGCCGGAGGCGGGCGCAGGCAGGCTGGAGGCGCGCCGGCAGCAGGCGGTCAGGTCGGTGGCGATTCCCCGCGCGCCGGCTGAGCGGCCGCCACTGCCGCGCCGGCCGTCCCGACCGCTGGGCCCCATCGAAGAGGTCTATGAGGCGCTGACACTCGGGGTGCGGGACTACGTGAGGAAAAACAGATTTGCCACGGTGGTGCTAGGGCTGTCAGGCGGGGTGGATTCGGCGCTGACCGCCTGCCTCGCCGCGGATGCGGTCGGACCGGAGCGCGTGGTGGGGGTGGTGATGCCCTCCCGCTACTCCTCGGCCGCCACGCAAGAGGACGCCAGGCGGACCGCCCGGTTGCTCGGCATCGAGCTGAAGGAGCTGTCCATCGAGCCGATGTTTGACGCGTTTCTGAAGGCGCTGGAGCCGGCGTTCAGCGGCCGCTCAGCCGACGTCACCGAGCAAAACCTGCAGGCGCGCATCCGCGGCACGCTGCTCATGGCGCTGTCGAACAAGTTCGGGTGGCTGGTCCTGACCACCGGCAACAAGAGCGAAATGGCGACCGGCTACTGCACGCTGTATGGCGACATGGCCGGCGGGTTCGCCGTGATCAAGGACGTGCCGAAGATGCTCGTCTACGAGCTGGCGCGCTTCCGCAACCGGCGCGCCTGCCTGCCTGCCGGAGGCGGGCGCAGGCAGGGGCCCGGCCGCCCCATCCCGGAGAGCGTCCTGACGCGGCCGCCGACCGCGGAGCTGGCGCCCCATCAGACCGACCAGGACACCCTCCCCCCCTACAAGGCGCTGGACCGGATCCTGAAGGCGTACGTGGAGGAGGACCGCAGCCTGCGGGAGATCTTGGCCCAGAACCGCATCGACCCACGCGCGGCCCGCCAGGTGATCCGGATGGTGGACCGCTCCGAATACAAGCGGCGCCAGGGGCCGCCCGGCATCAAGATCACCCCGAAGGCGTTCGGCAAGGACCGCCGCATGCCCATTACGAACCGGTACCAACAAAGCTGATGAGACGATGGCTCTGGGCTGAGGGCTGTGGGCTCTGGGCCATTGCCCCGAGCCCTGAGCCCCGAGCCCTGAGCCAATGTATCGAGTCCTCTTTATTACAGACGATTGGGCGAACAAAAAGCCGCTGAAGTCCGCGCTGGTGGAGGCGGGCTTTTCCGTCACGCCGCTGGGCTCCGCCGACCTCTTCAAGGACGCGTTCGCGCCGCCGGAGAAGCTGGACGTCATCGTCGTCGATCTGGAGCGGTGCGCGACCGACAGCGCCAAGCTCTGCCACGCGCTGAAACGGGAGCGGCCGCTGAAAGACCTGCCCCTGGTCCTGCTCGTGACCGAGAGCCACCTGGGCGCGCTCGATTTCGGCTGGGGCCTCGACGACTACCTCACCCTGCCGGTGAGCGCCAAGCGGCTGGCCGAGCGGCTCCATTTCCTCATGTGGAAGCTCAACCGCGTCAGCCCCAAGAACGGCTTCGTCCTCGGCCAGCTCGTGGTCGACTTCGAGCGCTATGAGGTCCACGTCGACGGCGACCCGGTGGATCTCACGTATAAGGAGTTCGAGCTCTTGAAGTTCCTGGCCACCCACCCCGGCAAACCCTTTTCCCGGGAAGCGCTGCTGGACAAGGTCTGGGGGTATGACTACTACGGCGGCACCCGCACCGTCGACGTCCACATCCGCCGGCTGCGCTCGAAGATCGAGCTCGGCGGCGCGACCTTCATCGAGACCGTCCGCAACGTCGGCTACAAGTTTGTGAGCCCGCCTGCGAAGTAGTCGCGTGTCCGCCCCGTCACCGCACTGCTCTGCTTCCCACCTGTTGTCGGCGCGCACAGCGCTCCCTTGCGCCTTGTTTTTTCACCCCCCCTCAGGTATCCTTAGGGTAAGAACGTAAGAACGCGTGGACCTTCGAACCGCCACACCCGGAGCAATCCGGGGCCGGAAAGCCACGGGTCCCCGGGGTCAACAGAGGTCGGGGGCAGACACCTTCGGTGTCAGACCCCTCTCGAACGTGACCCCGGCCGGATCGCCGAGTTGCCGAAAGGGACGCGGATGGAAGCCGGCTGGCCGGGTGGGGGTGGGACGCATCTGGAGGCCGGCGGCTGTCTATCTGGGGCCTGACACCGTGAGGTGTCTGACGCCACGCGAGAGGCACATGCGCGCTGCCGCAAAGGGGCTGACGCTCGTGGAGCTGCTGATCGGCGCCGCGCTGCTGACGGCAGGCGGCGGGGCGCTCCTGCTTGGCATGAGCACGGCGATGACCCACACCGACTACCTGGCGCAGCACCAGGTGGCGATGAACGCGGCGCAGGGGCAGCTTGAGCAACTCGTCGCGGCCCCATTCGACTCGCTCTGGAACGGGCTCGAGTATCAGGCAGCCCGGAACGACACGGCCTGGCCCCGAGGCCAATGCGTGGGGATGGGGGAAGACCGCAACTGCAACGGGCGCCTGGACGCCGGGGAAGACCTCGATGGGGACAACGTCCTGGATGAGCCGCTGCCGGGCGGGCGGCTGTCGATCCAGATCCGCAACGCGGATCGGTGGAGTCCGGCGACGCCGAACCTCCTCGACCTCCATGTGTCGGCCTGCTGGCAGGTCCGCGGCCGCCGCATCGGGGAAGACCAGAACTGCAACGGCCGGCTGGAGTTCGCGGAAGACAGCAACCCGAGGAACCAACTGATGGACTCCCCGGTCGCCCTCAACACCCGGATCGGCCGGAGGGAGTGAGGCATGGCTCGCGGTGGATTTACCCCGCCCTTAAGGGCGGGGTTTACCCTGGTGGAAGCGATGATGGCGACGGTCGTTCTGGTCCTGATCGGGGGGATGACGTTCGCGATGGCGCAGACCAGCCCTAGGGTGTGGTCGCAGACCAGCCAGCGGCTCAGCAGCATCACCGACGGCCAGCGGGTGCTCGATCGGGTGAGCGAGGACATCCGGTACGCGTCGGCGGCGACGCTCAACTGCGCGCCGGCCGCGCCGAACGAGCTCACGTTCACCTCGAAGCGCGGCGGGGTGGACGCCGCGGTCGCCTACAACCAGCAAGGCTCGGACCTGTTGAAGAACGGGCAGGCGATGGCCAGGGGCGTGACGGCGTTTCGCGCCTTGGATTGCACCGGCGGACGCGTCGTGCTCCAGCTCACGGTCCGGGTGGACGCGGCCTCGAGCCGCACGCTGACCTCGCAGGTGTGGGCCCGCCAGCCCTAACGGAGAGGCGAAGACGATGAGACGGCGCCTGGGCAATCGCGGCTTCGTGCTGGTCAGCAGCTACCTGCTGCTGTCGGTGCTGCTGATCTACTCCAACGCCCTCACCATGGGCACGTTGAGCCAGCAGGCGGCGGCCGACCGCCTGCGCGACCGGATGGAGGCCTTGAACCTCGCGCAGGCCGCCGCCGAGCAGCTCCATGAAGATCTCAACCGCTTCCTGCTCTATGAAGTGTACTCCTGGACCACCGGCGGCAATGCGGCGCAGGCGTTCGCCTGGCTGGACGCGCTCGATGACGGGGCGGAAGACCCGCCGTTTAACTTCCCGCTTGTGGACACGAACCAGGACGGCAAGATCAGTTGGGCCGACAGCGTGGATGGGGTGCGGGATGGCGTGGCCGCCAGCCCCCGGTGCCTCACGGATCTGCCGCCTGTGACGAACGCCGGGTGCGCGCCCGTGGGCCAGGCGGTGCAGGCCCCGCGCGCGTGGGTCAGCGCCGTGCGCAACACCGTCCCGGGCGATGCACTCGCGCCGCGCGAGGTGATGATTGAAGCCGAAGCCAACGCGGGCGGCACGATCAAGCATCTGCGCGCCACCTACACCGTCGAGCTGGGGATGTCCGATGTCTTCCGCTACGCGTACTTCCTCAACAACTTCGGCTGGTTTAACGTGGCGAACGGCTCGGTGTATACCATCAACGGCGAGGTGCGCGCCAACGGCGATCTGAAGTTTTCCGTGGACGGCGACCTGGCGAACGATCAGTACTGGAGCGGGAAAGTTCAGGGCGACCTGTACGCCTCCGCCAACCCCACCCTGGTCAACCCGGAAACCGGCCAGCCGGCGACCGGGGCCATCCTGGGCGATCCGGGCCAAGTGCATTGGTCAGAGCCCCCAACATGGGACACCCCCGAGGCGGCGTGGATGGCGTTCTACCGCTACTACACCGATCGGCCGCTGAAGACCCTGACGTTTCCCGGACAGCCCGCCCCCGGCGGCACGCCGCGATCGATGCCGGACGGCCAGGGGTGGGACGTGTACCATAACCCCGAGAGGGGCGGCAAGGTCGACCAGCGGCGCTTTGCGGAGCAGGCGCCGCAGCCGATGCCGTATCTGGGCGACCTGAACTACTACAAGTACCTGGCGGAGACGAAAGGCGGCGAGCTGGCGTACTGGTACTGTGACGACGGCTGCAACACCTGGTCTCGCCGCGTGGTGACCGTCAACGGGGTCTACGCCGGGCCCGACGGCGAACTTGGCACCGCGGACGACAACGCGCCCCTCATCCTTGCGCCCCGCGGCAACGGGGGAGAGTACAACATGGGGCGGTACGCCAGCTACCCCGTGGAGATTACCGGGCCGGTGGTGGTGCCAGGCGATCTCATCATCGGGACCGTGACGATGAAAGGCAAGGGGACGATCTACACGGGACGCAACCTCCACGTCGTCGGGAGCATCCACTACGCCAACGAACCCATGCGGCGGTCCATGGTCAGAAACAGGGAGACCGGCGAGGTCACCATGACCCAAGAGGGGTACATCTTCGATTGGGATATCAAGGGCAAGGTCTGCAACAACGGCACGTTTTATCCGACCGGCACCGAGGCGCCGGCCAACTGCATGGTGGGGCCGATCGGGAAGGGCCAGGGCCAGGGACAAGGCCAGGGACAAGGCCAGGGACAGGGACAAGGCCAGGGACAAGGCCAGGGACAGGGCCAGGGTCAAGGGAATGGACCCTAGCAGGCTGCGGAAAAACTCGGTTTTGCTCGGGGCTGGGGGCTCTGGGCTGAGGGCAAGAACACACGTCATCGACGGTGATCATACGCACGGCCCGGAGCCCCGAGCCCTGAACCCTGAGCCAACAGGAGTGTTTCAGCAGCCTGCTGATCAGGGAAACGGAGAGAAACCATGACGTGCTGGCGGCAGCTCACCGCGCTCTGGGTCGCCCTCATCTTGGCAGCGCCGGTTGCCTTCGGGCAAGATGGGGGAGGGGGCACCTGCTGGGACAACGACTGCGGAAGTAGCGGCGGTCCTCCGTACGTTCCCCCCGATGGCTGGCGACCGTACGGGTTTGCCATGGGCGCGCAAGACCCCCTCTACCATTTCGGGTACACGGAGAACAGCGACACCGCGGATCTTGTCGGGTTTGCCGCGAAGGGCAACATCGTCATCGGCGATTACACGAGCGACGAGTTCCAAGATCGCGTCGCGCCGTTCCTGACGCCAGGGTTGCCCGATGCGAAAGTCCAGGCCTACGACACCGATCCCTCGGACGCGGCGCTCGGCTATAACGACGTCGGCAGCGGGGACGCGCCGCGCTTCAGCGGCGACTACAACCAGCAGGATGGCGGCGGGCTCGGCGCCAAGGAGGACGGCTCGCCCCGGAAGTTCTACGAATCCAGCCTGTCAGACGACCGCTTTCGCGACGTCACGGATTCGTGGGAGGACGTCATGAATCCCTTCACCGGCCAGCTGTGGCTCGAGGGGGCCTTCTATACCAATCATGGCTTCATCGGTCTGGCCAACAACTACTATACCTGGGTCATGGGCGCCATCGTGGCCCGGGATGACGCGTTTGCCTTTGGCAATAGCTTGATCATCTCGCACGACATCCGGCTGGCCGACCCGGAGCAGACGCAGACGGTCAACCTGCCCATGACCCTCCAACGGTCGCGGCTCACCCGATGGGAGGAATGCCCCCCCGCCGGATGTCCGCCGCCTCAACCCTAGTGAGCGCATGAGGACGAAGGTTTCACCAACGGGGCTGACGCTCGTGGAGCTGCTGATCGGCGCCGCGCTGCTGACGGCAGGCGGCGGGGCGCTCCTGCTTGGCATGAGCACGGCGATGACCCACACCGACTACCTGGCGCAGCACCAGGTGGCGATGAACGCGGCGCAGGGGCAGCTTGAGCAACTCGTCGCGGCCCCATTCGACTCGCTCTGGAACGGGCTCGAGTATCAGGCAGCCCGGAACGACACGGCCTGGCCCCGAGGCCAATGCGTGGGGATGGGGGAAGACCGCAACTGCAACGGGCGCCTGGACGCCGGGGAAGACCTCGATGGGGACAACGTCCTGGATGAGCCGCTGCCGGGCGGGCGGCTGTCGATCCAGATCCGCAACGCGGATCGGTGGAGTCCGGCGACGCCGAACCTCCTCGACCTCCATGTGTCGGCCTGCTGGCAGGTCCGCGGCCGCCGCATCGGGGAAGACCAGAACTGCAACGGCCGGCTGGAGTTCGCGGAAGACAGCAACCCGAGGAACCAACTGATGGACTCCCCGGTCGCCCTCAACACCCGGATCGGCCGGAGGGAGTGAGGCATGGCTCGCGGTGGATTTACCCCGCCCTTAAGGGCGGGGTTTACCCTGGTGGAAGCGATGATGGCGACGGTCGTTCTGGTCCTGATCGGGGGGATGACGTTCGCGATGGCGCAGACCAGCCCTAGGGTGTGGTCGCAGACCAGCCAGCGGCTCAGCAGCATCACCGACGGCCAGCGGGTGCTCGATCGGGTGAGCGAGGACATCCGGTACGCGTCGGCGGCGACGCTCAACTGCGCGCCGGCCGCGCCGAACGAGCTCACGTTCACCTCGAAGCGCGGCGGGGTGGACGCCGCGGTCGCCTACAACCAGCAAGGCTCGGACCTGTTGAAGAACGGGCAGGCGATGGCCAGGGGCGTGACGGCGTTTCGCGCCTTGGATTGCACCGGCGGACGCGTCGTGCTCCAGCTCACGGTCCGGGTGGACGCGGCCTCGAGCCGCACGCTGACCTCGCAGGTGTGGGCCCGCCAGCCCTAACGGAGAGGCGAAGACGATGAGACGGCGCCTGGGCAATCGCGGCTTCGTGCTGGTCAGCAGCTACCTGCTGCTGTCGGTGCTGCTGATCTACTCCAACGCCCTCACCATGGGGGCGCTCAACCAGCAGCTCGCCGCGGACCAGCTCCGGGAGCGGCTGCAGGCGACAAACCTCAGCCAGGCTGCGATGGAGCAGCTCCAGGAGGATTTGAACTACTTCCTGACGACGTACATCTACCAGAACTTCTTCAGGGGGCAGGCGGATGAGGCCCTCCGGTGGCTGGACGCGCTCGGCACCGGCACCGAGGTGCCCCAGTTTGACGTGCCCTGGCAGGATGTCAATCACGACGGGATCGTGGACCTCGAGGATCAGACCGGCAGCCGCACCGGCGTCGCGTCGAACAAGCGCGATCTGGTCCTCAGCCCCCCGGCGATCCGCACTGGCCAGCAGGGGACCGCGACCACGAAAGCCAGCCTCGTCATGCCGGTGGTCCAGCACGCCCCCATCGAGTACGCCCGCGCGTGGATCACGCAGGTAAGGTCAGCCAAGCCGGGCGATCCGCTCGCCCCGCGGCTCGTCACGATGGAGGCAGAGGCCAAGGTCGGGCGGATGGTGAAGCGCCTCCGCGCCACCTATCGCATTGAGCTTGGCACCTCCGACATCTTCCGCTACGCGTACTTCGTGAACAACTTCGGCTGGTTCAACGCCGGCTCGGCCACCCGGTTCGACATCATGGGCGAGATCCGCGCCAACGGCGACATGAGCCTGACCGGCGTGCCTTACTACGGCGACCGGTCCAGGATCGGCAACATCCGCATCGACGGCGACCTGTACGCGTCGCAGAATCCGGAGCTGATCAACCCCTCCACAGACAAGGCCGCCAAGGGCACCGTCAGCGGCGGGGAGCCGGTGTCGATCTACGACAACCTGGCGAACTTCTGGGACTGGAAGGGCGTGATGAGCCGTCCGGCGAGGCGGCTGACGTTTCCAGACCAGCCGCCGATCGGCGGCAAGACCAAGTTCCTGCCGCCGGGCCTGGGCTGGGACACCGACTACCCAGGGCCGGATCCGGTCTCCAGCCGGCCGCGGGTGCGCAAGTTCGAGAAGCAGCCGACCCAGCCGATCCCCTACCTGGGCGACCTCAAGCTGTACAAGGCGCTGGCCCAGGCGCACAACAACCAGGCCGGCTCGACACTGACCTACACGGATCCGGGCAGGGATGGGAGGTACAACACGTGGGACGACAAGCGGGTCACGCTGAAGGGAGGCGTGTATTACGGCCCGGACGGCCGGGCCGGCACCGCGGATGACAAGCAGCCGCTGGTGCTCGTGGCCACGGACCGCTGGTGGAACCGCGTCGAGGTCGACGGGCCCTTCGTCGTGCCGGGCGATGTCATCATCAAGGGGCCGGTGAAGGGGCGCGGCACGATCTACTCGGGCCGGAACGTCCACCTCGCCGGCAGCATCACCTACATCGATCCCCCGATCTGGCCGGCAGTGGAGCGGCATCAGCAGACCGGGCAGATCCGCACGAATCCGTGGACGTACAGCAATTATCCAGACTTGGGCTCGGTCTGCGCAAACGGCACCTATGTCCCCACCAGCAAGGGGCCGGTGTCAACGAGGTGTCGATGAACACGCGGTGGGTGTGGATGGCGGCGGTGATCCTGGCGGTGGTGGGGCTGGAGCCAGCGGCCGGCTGGGCGGTCGACGGCAACGCCTGCGTGGTAACCACAGGCTGCCGGCCGTCGCGTCCCATCGGCTGCGGCCAGAGCGGCCCCGGGACGAACAACTGCGGCTACTGCACCGCTTATGGCCCCTCGGCGGGGACCTGCAACCCTCTGGAGTCGCTCAAGTGCGGGCAATCCGGCCCGGGGAAGAACAACTGCGGATCCTGCACCGCCTACGGGCCGTCCGCAGGCTCCTGCACGCCGCTGCGTTCGCTGGCCTGCGGCGCGAGCGGACCCGGCAGAAACGCCTGCGGCCAGTCCTGCACCGCCTACGGCCCCTCCTGCCCCAGCTCGTGGAAGCGGTACGGGTTCGCGGTGCCGGAAGATCCCGAGTACAACTTCGGCCTGCCCAGCAACGAGAAGAAAGACATGCTGGCGCTGGCGGCCAAGGGCAACATCGTCATCGGCGACTACACCAGCAACGAGTTCAGGCAGAACACGCTGCCGCTGCTGCAACCCAGAAACAGGAGAGGCACGACCCAGGCCTACGTGATCGACCCGTCGGACGCCGCCCTGGGCTACTTCAGCTACGCGCACAAGGGCAAGCCGTACTTCGACGGCGACTACACACAGGTGGATGAGAACGGCCGAGGCCAGAAGATCGACCCCAGGACGGGCCGGCCGGTCGGCCCCCGGCGCTTCTACGAATCGACCCTGCCGGATGCGGAGTTCAAGAAGCTGGCCGAGACGTGCAGCGATTCGTACTGCAGCGGCACCATCAACGCCACGCTCTTCACCAACCACGCCCTGACCGGCTACATGCCGTGGACGTCCAGCGTCAACTTCTTCGGGTCCATGGTCTCCCGCGACGACGCGCTCAGCAGCCGGGCCTCGGCCATGAGCATCGCGCACGATATCCGGCTGCTCAAGGCCGGCCAGTCCAGCAACCTGACGACCCTTACCCTGCCGTTGGGGATCAAGCGGCCCAAGCTGACGAGCTGGGAAGAGTGTCCGGCATCCGGCTGCCCTACGCAGCCCTGACGTTACCTCGATTTAACCCCTTCGTGATCTTGTCGTAACATCCCTCCGGTAAAAACGGGACCAGGTCCATTTTTCTCTCGCGCTCTACAGAAAAATGGACCTGGTCCCAATTTGCTATGGTACAGCCGCTACTCCTTCGGTTCGGCGACCTTCTGATCGACCTCGAGCGGTATCGCGTCCTGGTGCGCGAGCAGCCGGTGATCCTCTCCTACCGGGAGTACGCGCTGCTGGTCTACCTGGCGGGGCGGGCCGGCCAGGTGGTGCCCAAGCGGCAGCTCTTGGAGGAAGGGCTGGGGCGGCACGATGCGGGGGGCTTGCGGATGGTGGATGAGCACCTCCGACACCTCAAGGGCTTGATCGAGCGGGAGGGCCGCGCCTATATCGAGGAAGTGGGCGAGAGCGGCTACCGCTTCGAGCCGCGCATGTAACAAAGAATTAACATGGGCGTGATACGCGCGTAATGCGCAACCGGTATCGTTGGCGCGAACCATGACCCCAGCGCGCGTCTCACTCATTGGACTCCTGAGCCTCCTCGGAGCATGGAGCGGGGCCCCCGTGGGGGGAGAAAGCCAGGGAGCGGCCTCGCAGGCCGTCGAGGCGCCGCCAGCCCAAGAAGTTTCGGCAGCCCCCGCCGCGCACGCCCCCTGTCATCTCGGCCCTGAGCAACGGTTTCGGACGCGCGTGAAACGGTCGAAGCGGCAGATCCACAACCAGCACAAGGAGGAGCGGTCATGACGGCTCGATGGGCAGGAGTGGTTGTCGCGGCAATGGTCCTCAGCGGGGCGGCTCCGCTGCGGGCGGACGAGGCGGATACGGCGGCGCTCAAAGCGGAGATCGAGCTCTTGAAAAACCGGTTGGCCCAACTGGAAGGGCGGGTGGCGGCCCAA
This sequence comes from uncultured Planctomycetales bacterium, assembly GCA_964556925.1. Lineage (GTDB taxonomy): Bacteria > Omnitrophota > Gorgyraeia > Aquiviventales > Aquiviventaceae > CAZKXY01. Next base: position 45,428 of record CAZKXY010000004.1, read on the forward strand.
CAACCCCTGGCGGCGGTCGCGTCCAAATTCGGGGAGAAGCCGGCCTTGCCCACGCTGGAGCTGCCCAGCGGCCTGGCGGGGCTGCAGATGAGCGGCTACGCCGACATCGCGTACGGGTACAACTTCAACGAGGCCGATCCGCCGACCACGGCCAACAGCGGCCGCGCGTTCGACAACGAATCGCACGGCTTTACCCCCCATGCGTTTGAGCTCGTTCTGGAGAAGCCCCCGTCCGATGAGCTGCCGTTCGGATTTCGCACCGACCTGTTCTTCGGCGACGATGCCGAGGTGTTTCACTCGACCGGGCTCGGGGCCTCGACCGACAACTTCGATTTGCAGCAGGCCTACATCACGTACCTCGCGCCGGTCGGCGACGGCATCGACTTGAAGGTCGGGAAGTTCGTGACTCTGCTGGGCGCCGAAGTGATCGAGAGCCCGGCGAACTGGAACTACTCCCGCTCGCTCATGTTCATGAACTCCATCCCGTTCACGCACACGGGGGCGCTCGCCTCCTACCCCATTGGGGAGTGGGGGTCGGTGACCGGTGGGGTCGTGAACGGCTGGGACATCGTGGATGACAACAACAAAGCCAAGTCCTTCCTCGGCAACCTGACCCTCACGCCGATCGAGTCGCTCACGCTGTCGTCCAACGTGGTCTCGGGACCGGAGCGGGCGCGCGACTCCCGCAACAAACGGACGGTCATCAGCAACATCGTGACGTGGACCACCCCGCTCGAGGGACTGACCCTCATGGCCAACTACGACTACGGCCGGGAGAGCGGCCTGGCCCAGGGGACTGCGGCGACCAAAGGCTTCGAGCCCGCGAGCTGGCAGGGGCTGGCGCTGTACGGGAAGTACGACGTCACCGACATCTGGTCGCTGGCCGGCCGGTGGGAGTGGTTCGATGACCGGGACAACGTCCGCACGCGGCTGACCACCCTCGGAAGTTCCACGCCGCCGGACCTCGACTTCTACGAGTACACCCTGACCAGCCAGTGGAAGCTGCGCGAGCACGTCTTGGCGCGCCTGGAGTACCGGCACGACAAGGCGGACGAGCGGGTGTTCACGCATGATGACGGGGGCCTGAGCACCGTCATGGACACCGTCGCGGCAGAGCTGATCTACCACTTCTGAAAACAATGGGACCGTTTCTATTTTCCAATCGACGCGTGGTAGGAAAATAGAAACGGTCCCAATTTTCCCGACAGGGGAACAAAGGAGGCGGGCATGGATCCCAAGGTGATGGCGGATACGATCTGGACGCTCGTCACCGCGATGCTGGTGTTCTTCATGAACATGGGCTTCGCGTGCGTCGAGACGGGATTTATCAGGACCAAGAACGCCGTGAACGTCCTGTCGAAGAACTTCATCGTGTTTGCGGTGTCCTCCATCGGGTTCTTGATCCTCGGCTGGGGGCTCATGTTCGGGGATGGCACGCCGTGGCTTGCCACGAAAGGGCTCTGGTTTGTGGGCGGAGCCGACAACAGCCCCGCCACGGGCTCGGCCTATCAGGGGGTCTACTCCTCAATCAACTGGACCGGCACCCCGCTGTGGGCCAAGTTCTTCTTCCAGCTCGTGTTCTGCGGCACCGCCGCCACCATCGTGTCCGGGGCGGTGGCGGAGCGGGTCAGGTACTTTTCGTTCATCGTGTTCAGCTTCCTCATCACCGCCATCATCTACCCGTTCGTGGGCCACTGGATCTGGGGCGGCGGGTGGCTGGCGCAGAAAGGGTTCCTCGACTTCGCCGGTTCGACTCAGGTCCACTCAATCGGCGGTTGGGCAGCCCTCGCTGGGGCGATCTTGCTGGGCCCGCGGTTCGGGAAGTACACCAAGGACGGCAAAGTCAACGTGCTCCCCGGCCACAACCTCTCCCTGGCGACCATCGGCTGCTTCGTCCTGTGGCTGGGATGGTTCGGGTTCAACCCCGGCTCGACGATGGCGGCGGACCCGGAGGCGATCGCCCGCATCTGCGTGACCACGAACACGGCGGCCGCGATGGGGCTCCTCGTGGCGACCCTCTGGTCCACGGTGCGGCTGGGCAAGCCGGATCTCGGGATGGCCATCAACGGATGCCTGGCGGGGCTCGTGGCGATCACCGCGCCCTGCGCGTTCGTGAGCGTCTGGCCGAGCTCCGTCATCATCGGGGCCGTCGCCGGCTGGCTGGTGGTGGAGTCGGTGCTGTTCTTCGACCGCATCGCCAAAGTGGACGACCCGGTGGGGGCGATCTCGGTGCACCTCATCAACGGCATCTGGGGGACGCTGTCGATAGGGTTGCTCGCGGAGTCGCAGTGGACGCCGGCGAAAACGGCCGGGCTCTTCTACGGCGGCGGCACGCAACAGCTGCTGACGCAGCTTCTCGGGGTGGCGGGGGCGGGGGTGACGGTGTTCCTGCTGTCCGTGATCGGCTGGTCGCTGATCCGGGCCACGATGGGGCTGCGGGTGAGCATCCAGGAGGAGATCGAGGGGCTGGATCTCGGTGAACACGGCCAGACCTGCTACCCAGACTTTGTGACTCGAAAAGCGCTGCCGATCATGAGCGAGTCGATGCCGGCCGTCGCAGCAGAGGCCGCGAGGAGGTAACGCCGATGCCTGACGTGTTGACAGAACGAGCCAGCCCGCAACCTGGCACAAGGAGCGGCACGATGAAGAAGATCGAGGCGATCGTCAGGCCCGAGAAGCTTGAAGACGTGCGCAGGGCGCTCGAGAGCGTCGGCTACCCCGGCGTGACCATTACCGAGGCCGAGGGCCATGGGAAGCAGAAAGGCGTCGTCCAGCAATGGCGGGGCGAAACCTACCGGGTGGAGTTCTTGCCCAAGGTGAAGCTGGAGCTGGTGGTGGCCGACGCGGACGTGGAGCGGATCGTCCAGGCGGTGATCAAGGCGGCCAAGACCGGCGCGGTGGGGGACGGCAAGATCTTCGTCTCGGACGTGCGGGACGCGATCAAGATCCGCACCGGCGAGCGCGGCGAGAGCGCCCTCTAGCAGGGTGCTGATTTAATCTGCCCGTCATCCCGCGGTAACATTGACCGGCTATACTCCGGGGCGTAGACGAGGCGGCGACGTCCTTCCCGGGGACGTGAGGCCCGCCAGTCACCCCACAACCAAGGAGGCTGTCTCCATGCCCAGGGTCGCCGTATCTGAACGCGCGCAACGGACTCGTGTGGCGCAGAATCGCCTCGCCGCCCGCGCGGCGGCCGGCGCGACGAACTCCAGGCCCGTCGCCGGCATCACCGAGGACGCGGTGAAGCGCGTCTGGCAGCTCATCAAGCAGCACGCCATCACGGTCGTGGACCTGAAGTTCAACGACCTGCCCGGCCTGTGGCAGCACTTCTCCATCCCGATCGCGGAGCTGGATCAGAGCGCGAAGAAGGGCGTCTGGGCGGACGGCATCGGGTTCGACGGCTCCTCCATCCGCGGGTTTCAGAAGATTCAGGAATCGGACATGAACCTCTTTCCGGACCCGTCGACCGCGGTGCTCGACCCCGCCTGCGAGACGCCGACCCTCAGCCTCGTCTGCGACATCTACGACCCGCTGACGAAGGAGCCCTATACCCGCGATCCCCGGTTCATCGCGAAGAAGGCCGAAGCGTACCTGAAGAAGACCGGCATCGCCGACGTCAGCTACTGGGGCCCGGAGCCGGAGTTCTTCATCTTCGACGATGTCCGCTTCGACTCGACGGAGAACGCCAGCTACTTCTACGTCGATTCCATCGAGGGCGAGTGGAACTCCGGCCGGGACGAGAAGCCGAATCTCGGCTACAAGCCCCGGTTCAAGGAAGGCTACTTTCCGGTGCCCCCGCACGACACCTTCCAGCAAATCCGCAGCGAGATCATGAACACGGCGCGCGCCGCCGGCGTGCCGGTGGAGAAGCATCATCACGAGGTGGCCACCGCGGGTCAGGCGGAGATCGACATGCGCTACGCCCCGCTGACCAAGATGGCCGACCACCTGATGATGCTCAAGTACGTGGCGAAGAACGTCGCCCGCAAGCGCGGCAAGATCGTGACGTACATGCCCAAGCCGCTCTACGGCGACAACGGCTCCGGGATGCACACCCACCAGAGCCTGGCCAAGGAGGGGAAGAACCTCTTCTACGACAAGGCCGGCTACGCGCTGATCAGCAACATGTGCAAGTGGTATATCGGGGGTCTGATCAAGCACGCGGCGGCCCTGATGGCCTTCTGCGCGCCGACGACCAACTCGTACAAGCGGTTGGTGCCCGGCTACGAGGCGCCGGTGAACCTGGCCTACTCGGCGCGCAACCGCTCGGCCGCCTGCCGCATCCCGGTCTACGTGGACCATCCCGCGAGCAAGCGCGTGGAGTTCCGCCCGCCGGACCCCTCCTGCAACCCGTACCTGGCCTTCGCCGCGATGCTCATGGCGGGCCTGGACGGGATCCAGAACCGGATCGACCCGGGCAAGCCGCTCGACAAGAACACCTACGAGCTCACGCCCGAGGAGGCAGCCAAGATCCCGACGGTGCCCGGCTCGCTCGAAGAGTCGCTCGACGCGCTCGAGCGCGACCACGCCTTCCTGCTGAAGGGCGACGTCTTCACGAAGGACGTCATCGAGGTGTGGCTCGAGTACAAGCGGCAGGAGATCCCGAAGGTGAACCTGCGCCCGCACCCGTACGAGTTCTACCTCTACTTCGACGTCTGACAAAGTTGACAAAGTGCCAGGCACTTCGCCGGTTCAAATTCCAATTCTAACCGGGAAAGTGCCTGGCACTTTCTTCCGGAGGATGGCCCATGCCCGTTGACGTCAAGGCGCCCGCCACCCGACGGCGCGCGATGCGGAACGACAAGGCGTACGTGCTTCGGCTGGCCAAGGAGCACGACGTGCGGTTCATCCGCCTGTGGTTCACGGACATCCTCGGCTTCCTGAAGAGCTTCGCCATCACCATCGACGAGCTCGAGAAGGCGCTCGAAGAGGGGATGGGGTTTGACGGCTCCGCGATCCAGGGCTTCGCCCGTATCGATGAGTCAGACATGCTGGCGATCCCCGACCCCAACACGTTTTGCCTGCTGCCCTGGCGGCCGAAGGAGAACGCCGTGGCCCGGATGTTCTGCGATGTGACCTATCCGGGCGGAAAGCTGTTCGAGGGCGACCCGCGGTTCGTCCTCAAGCGGAACCTGGCCCAGGCGAGCCGGCTCGGGTACACCTTCTACGTGGGGCCGGAGCTGGAGTTCTTCTTCTTCAAGAGCGCCGAGGCGCCCGTCCCGTTGGACACCGGGGGCTATTTCGACCTCACCCCGCTGGACGCGGCTTCGGATCTGCGCCGCGACATCATCCTCTCGATGGAAGCGATGGGGATCGGCATCGAGTACTCGCACCACGAGGCCGCGCCGTCGCAGCACGAGATCGACTTCCGCTACACCGACGCGCTCACGATGGCGGACAACGTCATGACCTACCGCCTCGTGGTGAAGGAGATCGCCTTCAAGCACGGCGTCTACGCGAGCTTCATGCCCAAGCCGCTGGCCGACCGCAACGGCTCCGGGATGCACGTGAACATGTCGCTGTTCCGTGGGGCGCGCAACGCGTGCTTCGACGCCAAGGACCGGCTGCACCTGTCCAAGACCGCGAAGCACTTCCTGGCGGGGATCCTGCGGCACGCCCAGGAGCTGACGCTGGTGCTGAACCAGTGGGTCAACTCCTACAAGCGCCTGGTGCCGGGCTACGAGGCGCCGGTCTATGTGACCTGGGCGCAGCACAACCGGTCAGACATGGTGCGGATCCCGATGTACAAGCCGGGGAAGGAGGCCTCCGCGCGGATCGAGCTGCGCTCGCCGGATCCGGCCTGCAACCCGTACCTGGCCTTCAGCGTGATCCTCGCGGCCGGGCTGGAGGGGATCGAGAAACGCTACGACCCGCCGCCCGCCACGGAGGAAAACGTCTTTACGCTCAGCGACGAGGAGCGGCGCGAGCGGGGGATCGAGACGCTGCCGGGCAGCCTGGGCGAGGCGATCGCGATCGCGCGGGAGAGCCGGCTGTTGCGCCGCGCCCTGGGCGAGCACGTCTACGAGACGTTTCTCCAGAACAAGCAGATCGAATACGAGCAGTTCCGCCGGACCCTAACGGACTACGAGCTCAAGACCTACCTGCCCCTCCTCTAAACGGTGTCAGACACTTTTCCCCGATTGAAAAGTGTCTGACACCGTTTGCAGCAGATCGAAGACGGCGGCGGCGGCGCGCTCGACGGCGCCCGGCGGGCCAAGCCGCCGGCGGACCTCGCGCAGCCCCTCCCGCACCGCCGCACACCGCTCGTCATTTCGCAACAGCTCCAGCAGGGCGGAAGCGATCCGCTGCGGCCTGGCGCGGTGCTGGATCAGCTCAGGCACCAGCGCGCGTTCGGCCACCAGGTTGACCATCGCGATGCGCGGCACGCGCACGACCATCCGGGCCGCCAGGTAGGTAGGCCAGGAGGCGCGGTAGACCACCACCATCGGCACCTCGCAGAGGGCGGCTTCCAACGTGGCCGTGCCGGAGGCGACCATGGCGCCGTCCATGAGCTGCAGCGCATCGGCCACCGGCCCGTCTACGAGGCGCACATCAAGCCGCGCGCGCGCCAGGGCGGACGTAAAGCACTCGTGAGGCACCGAGGAGGCCCGCGGCAACAGAAACTGCGCGCCGGGCATCTGCCAGGCGAGGGCGCGGGCGGCCGCCAGCATGAGGGGGAGATGCCGGCGCACCTCAGCCATGCGCGAGCCGGGCAACAGCCCCACCGTGCGGCGCCAGGGGTTGAGCCCGAACCGCCGGATCGCCTCCTCCGACGGGATCGAGGGGCGCGCGCTGTCGATGAGCGGATGCCCCACCCACGTCACCGCAACCCCCGCCTGCTCGTACAACCGCCGCTCGAACGGGAAGAAGACCACCATCCGATCCACATGCCGCTGCACGGAGCGCAGCCGCCACCGCCCCCAGGCCCACAGCTGCGGGCTGATGTAGTAGAGAATGGGGATCTGGTGGCGTTTGACGAGCGGGGCGACGACCGGCAGGTTGAAGTCGCCGAAATCGACGAGGATGACGAGGTCCGGCCGGGCATCGCGCAGATGGTCGGCCAGGAGGCGCTTGGCCCGGAGCAACCGTCCCAGGTGCCTCGCCGCGTCGAACGGACCGATCGCCGCCGTGGCGGTCAAGTCGTCCAGCAGGCGCACCCCGGCCTGCGCCATCGCCGGCCCCCCCAGCCCGCTGCACGTCAGCGAGGGAGACTTCGTGTGGAGGGCCCGGACGAGGCGCGCGGCGTGCGCGTCGCCGGAAGGATCGCCGGCGACGAAGCAGAGGGACGGCATCGGAGGAAGTGGCTCAGCGGCTCAGCGGCCAAGGCAGCGACCGGACACTTTGCCACTCAGTCACTTTGCCACCGAGAGGCGTTGTGTCTGCTGCGACGGGGGCGGCGCATGGCCGCTTGGATCCGCAGCGCCAGCGCCAGCGCGGCTCGGCCGTCGGCGCCGGAGACGAGCGGCCGCGTCCGCGTCCTGACGGCGCGGACGAACGCCGCCAGCTCATCCTCCAGCGGCGGCCGCTGGTTGACCGGCAGCTGGATCCGGCGGATCTGCCGGCCGGTCGTGCGGGCCAGCTCGACGGTCTGGGCCCGGGAATCGATGGAGAGGTAGTTGTCTTCCTGGAAGACCCGGATGCGGCGGAGCGGCTCGTCACTGATGCGGCTGGCGGTGAGGTTGGCGATGCAGCCGCTGGCGAACTGAAGCCGCGCATTGGCGATGTCTTCGCTGGTGGAGAGGACCGAGACGCCGATGGCGTGCAGGCGCGTGACCCGGGAGCGGACCAGCAGGAGCAGCAGGTCCAGATCGTGGACCATCACGTCGAGGACGACGCTCACGTCCGTCCCGCGGAAGGGGTACGGGGAGAGCCGATGGACTTCGAGAAACCGGGGATGGGTCAGGTGCCGCATCGCCGCCTGCATGGCGGCGTTGAAGCGCTCCACGTGGCCCACCTGCAGCACGCACCGGCGCGCGGCGGCCGCCCGGATCATCGCATCCGCCTGGGCCAGGGTTGTGGCGATGGGTTTTTCAACCAGCAGGTGGGTGCCGCGCCGCAGCAGGGGCAGGCCGATGGCGGCGTGGAGGCTGGTCGGCACCGCCAGGCTGGCCGCGTCCACCTGGCCCAAGAGCTCGCGGAAGTCGGTCACCGCCCTGCAATCCAGGCCACGGGCGACCTTCTGAGCCTTGGCGGCCTTAAGGTCGCAGACGGCCACCAGCCGCACCCCGGAAAGGCGCGCATAAATCTCCGCATGCCGGCTGCCCAGGTGGCCGGCTCCAATGACCGCAACCCGTAATCGACGCATCCGAGAAGGTGTCAGACACCTTTCAAAGCGGAAAAGGTGTCTGACACCTTGTTGGTGAGTCTAGCAGAAGGCCTTGTCCGAAGTCAACTCGCGTGGTACAATACCCCGCTTATGTCCACGTATCTCAGGCTGTTGCAGTATATCCGGCCGCACCTGGGCGTGTTCGGGGTGGCGGTCGCCTGCATGATCGCCTCCAGCCTCCTGGGCGGCGTGCAGCTTGGCGCGATCTTCCCGCTGGCCGACCGGATCGTGACCGACAAGGCCATCCCGACCCCAGCCTGGCTGCCCGGCTGGCTGGCCGGCCTGGTCGGCTGGTTCAACGCCGTGCCGCCGCTCACCCTGGTGACAGCCTTCGCGGCGGCCATCCCCGTCCTGTTCTTCCTCAAGGGGGTGTTCGAGTTCTGGCAGTCCTTTTACATGAACGACGCGGCCCAGCGGGTGATCCGGGACCTGCGGCAGGGGCTGTTCAACCACGTGCTGGGGCTGTCGCTGGACTACCACCACAAGGCCACCACCGGCACGACGATGTCCCGGATTCTCTACGACACGAGCATCGTGCAGAACTCGATCACCGAAGGGCTCACCGACCTCGTGTTTCAGAGCTTCCAGGTCCTCATGTTCCTCGGGATCGCCGTCGCGATCGACTGGAGGCTGTCGCTGGTCATCTTCGTCATCGTGCCGCTGATCGCCTTCTCCATCCGCAACATCGGCAAGCTGCTGAAGAAATACTCCCAGCAGAGCCAGACGGTGATGGGGCAGCTCAACTCCACGATCCTGGAGGCCATCTCGGGCATCCAGGTGGTCCAGGCGTTCCTGGTGGAGCCGCTCGTCCAGCAGCGGTTCGGCACCGCCAACGAGCGCTCCTACCGGCTCACCCGCAAGCTCCAGAAGCGCATGAACGTCCTGTCGCCGCTCACCGAGCTCATCGGGGCGCTGGCGATGGCCTTCCTGTTCTGGGTCGGGGTCCGCAAAGTCATCTTCAACGAGCTGACCCTCGGGACCTTCCTCATGTTCCTGGCGGCCATGGGGTCGCTGATCCGGCCGTTCAAGCGGCTGGCGAGGCTGCACGGCATCAACCAGCAGGCGGTGGCCTCGGCCGAGCGCATCTTCCAGGTGCTGGACACGCCCTCCACCGTGCTCGAGCATCCCAAGGCCAGGCTGCTGCCGTCGTTCCACCGCGAGATCGCCTACGAGCACGTCTCGTTTCATTACAACGGCCAGCCGGCGCTGCGCGACGTGTCCCTGACCATCCCGTTCGGGGAGACGCTCGCCCTCGTCGGCCCCAGCGGCGGCGGCAAAACGACGCTGGTGAACCTGCTGCCGCGGTTCTACGATCCGGCCGGCGGGCGCCTCCACATCGACGGCATCGACGTCAAGCACGTGACGCTGGGGTCGCTGCGCGGGCAGATCGGGCTCGTCACGCAGGAGACGATGCTCTTCAACGACACCGTCCGGGCCAACATCGCCTTCGGCAACCCGAGCGCCGAGTTCACGCAGATCGTCGAGGCCGCCAAGCTCGCCAACGCGCACGCGTTCATCAGCCGGCTGCCCAAAGGCTACGACACGGTCATCGGGGAGCGGGGCGAGCTGCTCTCCGGCGGCGAGCGGCAGCGGCTGGCGATCGCCCGCGCGCTGTTCAAGCAGCCGCCGATCCTCATCTTCGACGAGGCCACCAGCCAGCTCGACGCGCAGTCGGAGCATCTCATCAGCGAGGCGCTCGAGCGGCTGACGAAGGACCGGACCGTGATCCTCATCGCGCATCGGCTCTCCACGGTGCGGCTCGCCCACCGCATCGTGCTGATCCAGGAAGGGCGCATCGTGGAGCAGGGCAGTCACGACGAGCTCCTGCAGAAGAACCCCCTCTACCGGAGGTTCTGTGAGCTGCAGCTCATCCAGGCAGGGCCGTCGTCGCAGTCGGGGAGGGAAACGGCATGATCCCATCACACCCTGGGCGGGCGTGCCTGCGGCACGCCGGATCGCCCATCGGCTTGCACGCCAGGCGCTGCGATCCTGGGTCGGTTCGATCGCGGTGGCCAGAGCGGCTCGAACCGGCCCACGCCCAGGGTGTGGGATGACCACGCCCTTGGTTCGGCAGTTGCTGGAGGCCGGGGTCCACTTCGGCCATCAGACGAAGCGCTGGAACCCGAAGATGAAGCGGTTCATCTTCGGCAGCCGCTCCGGCATCTACATCATCGACCTGGAGAAGACCGAGCAGTCCCTCCTCGCCGCGCGGCAGTTCGTGGAGGACGTGGCGGCCAAGGGCCAGCGCATCCTCTTTATCGGGACGAAGAAGCAGGCCAAACCGATCCTCGAGGCCGAGGCGAAGCGCTGCGGCATGCCCTACGTGACGAACCGATGGCTTGGCGGGACGCTGACGAACTTCCAGACGATCAAGCGCAACGTGGACCGGCTGGCGGAACTGCGCAAGAAGCGGCAGGAGGGCTTCTTCGAGCGCATCTCCAAGAAGGACGCCAAGCGGCTCACGCACGAGCAGGAGCGGCTGGAGGAGCATTTCGACGGCATGAGCCAGGTGGACCGTCTGCCCGGCTGCCTGTACATCGTGGACCTCAAGCGGGAGGAGATTGCGGTGCGGGAGGCCAACCGCCTCTCCATCCCGATCGTGGCGATCTGCGACACCAACGCCGACCCGGATCTCATCAGCTACCCGATCCCTGGCAACGACGACGCGATCCGCTCCATTCACTTGATCACCGCCCTGATCGCCGACAGCGTGCTGGCGGGCTGGCATCGGTTCGAAGTGCAGCAACAACCTCCGCTCCCCGAGGCCGGGGCCCCCGGGGGCCCCGGGGACGCGTCCGGCGAGCCCTCGGCCGCCTCCGCGCCGTCCCAGAACACCCCCAAGACCGACAACGGCATCCCCCATGACCGCTAGGCTGGACGCCATCAAGGCGCTGCGGGAGAAGACGAGCGCGTCGCTGAACGATGTGCGGGCGGCGCTCGAGTCGGCGGGCGGCGACGAGGCGAAGGCGCTGGCGCTGTTGCGCCAGCGAGGGGCGCAGATCGCCGAGAAGCGGCGGGGCCGCGCCACGGGGCAGGGCCGGGTGGAGGCCTACGTCCACCACGACGGCCGCATGGGCGCGTTGGTCGAGGTCGATTGCGAGACCGATTTCGTCGCCCGGACGCCGGAGTTCGTGCAGTTCTGCCGGGACCTGGCGATGCAGGTGGCGGCCAAGAGCCCCCAGTACCTGCGGTCGGAGGACGTCCCGGCCGGAGACAAGGCCGATGCCGAGGGACTGAAAGAGCTCTGCCTGCTTGGACAGCCGTTCATTAAGGACGAGCACAGCTCGGTCCACGACCTCCTGCAGGCGCTGATCGCGAAAACCGGCGAGAACATCGTGATCCGGCGGTTCGTGAAGTTCGGCGTCGGGGAGGCGAGCTGACGATGCCCCCCGGCGCCCGCGCGACGTCTCGCGCGCCCGCCTCCCTGCCGACCTATAAACGGATCGTGTTGAAGCTCAGCGGCGAGGCCCTGCAAGGCAAGCTCGGCTTCGGCATCGACCCGCAGGTGCTGGAGGCGTTTGCCCGCCAGATCAAGGAGATCAAGGAGCTGGGGGTGGACGTCAGCGTGGTGGTCGGGGGCGGCAACATCTTCCGCGGCCTGGACGTGGCGACGGAGGCCGGCATGGACCGCGCCACCGCGGACTACATGGGCATGCTCGCGACGGCGATCAACGGCCTCGCGCTGCAGGATGCGCTGGAGCGGCTCGGCGTGGCCACCCGCGTGCAGACCGCGATCGAAATCGCCAAGGTCGCCGAGCCCTACATCCGACGCCGGGCGATCCGCCATCTCGAGAAGGGCCGGGTGGTCATCTTCGTCGGCGGCACGGGCAACCCCTTCTTCACCACCGACACCACCGCGGCGCTGCGGGCCATGGAGATCGGCGCCGACGTCGTCTTGAAGGCGACGAACGTCGACGGCGTCTACTCGGATGACCCGGCCACGAATCGCTCCGCCAAGAAGTTCGAGACGTTGACGTTCTTCGACGTGCTGAAAAAGGGCCTGAAGGTGATGGACGCGACCGCAGTGAGCCTGTGCATGAGCGGCAACGTCCCCATCATCGTGTTCAACCTCAACCGGCCGGGCAACATCAGGCGCGCGGTCCTCGGCGAGCCGGTCGGCACCAAGGTCGTGAACCGCAAGGGGGCCGGATGATCCCACACCCTGGGCGGGCGTGCCTGCGGCACGCCGGATCGCCCATCGGCTTGCACGCCAGGCGCTGCGATCCTGGGCCGGTTCGGTCGCGGCGGTCAGAGCGGCTCGAACCGGCCCACGCCCAGGGTGTGGGATGATCCCTCCCCCCCTGTTCAAGGATGCGGAAGAGAAGATGAAGCGCGCGTTGGCCGCTGTGACGCGGGGATTTTCGGAGATCCGCGGCGGGCGGGCCACGCCGGGATTGGTCGAGCACCTGACGGTGGACTACTACGGCGCGCCCACGCCGCTGCGGCAGCTGGCGGCGATCACCGCGCCCGAGCCGCACCTGCTGGTCATCCAGCCGTGGGACGCGAAGGCCGCCTCCGACATCGAGAAGGCGATCCAGAAGGCTGAGCTTGGCATCACGCCGGTGGTGGAAGGCAAGGTGGTGCGCCTGCCGATCCCCCCGCTGACCGGCGAGCGCCGCGAGGAGCTCACCAAGCTCATCCACCGGCTCGCCGAGGAGGGCCGGGTGAACATCCGCACGATCCGCCGCGACGCCAACGAGGCGGTCAAGAAGCTCAAGACCGACAAGCAGATCAGCGAGGACGAATCGTTCAAGTCTCAGGAACAGGTCCAGAAGCTCACCGACCGGTACATCGGCCAGATCGACGCGCTCGTCAAGACCAAAGAGCACGAACTCCACAGCGTGTAACCGTGCTCCGGTCTGCGTGAGCTCGGAGCCCGGAGCCCGCTCAGAACTCTTCCGTCGCCCGCCTCCCGAGGCGGGTGTTTTGTTATAATGCCTTACTGCCGCTCTTTCACAACTTGGGCCGCTAGCTCATCAGGCAGAGCAACAGCCTTTGACAAAGGGCCGCGGCCGGGAAACCGGCCGATGAAAACCCCGGAACTTGCGGGGAAGTCTGAGCATCCGAGGGTACCCGGAAGGGTAACAATCCGTCGGTGCAGATCATCCGCAGCCAAGCCCCCGCTGATGGCGGGGGAAGGTTCAACGACTATAATCGGGGTCCCCCCACCTGTGTGCCCCGCCACCTGGCGGGGCCAAGGGGCAATCCGCAGGTGACGCCTGCCGCATCAGCGGCAGGCTGAGCACAGGTGGGGGGAATGGGATAGTCTGATCTGCACGGCGACGTGCAGCTAACACCGATGTTTAAGCTGTGGGTGCTGGGTTCGAGTCCCAGGCGGCCCATCGTGTTCCATCGGAGCCTGGGACTCGAAGGGAGCGCCGAGCCCCAGCGGGATGCCGCGCGACGAAGAGGAGCGCGGCGACCACCGAGGCGCGGATGGCCGACCGGAGCCCGAACGCAGTGAGGGCGGAGGCGCCGAGTCCCAGGCGGCCCACGTTCGCTACGCGAAACGAGGGCGAACGTGAAGGGAGCCAGCGACACGCATGACAGAGAAGGGGTATGAGTTTTTCGATCACACCGCCGATGTCGGGATGCGGGCATCGGGCGAGACGCTGGCGGAGCTGTTCGTCCACGCGGCGCAGGGGCTGGTGGAGCTGCTCATCGAGCAGAGCCCCGTGGCGGCCCAGGAGAGCCGCGCCGTGATGCTGACGGCGTCCTCCGTCGAGCGGCTGCTGCACGACTGGCTCAGCCAGCTCATCGTCTGGTTTGACGCCGAGCGGTTTCTGCCAGGGCGGTTCGAGCTTGAGGCGGTCACCTCCACCTCGCTGCGCGGGCGCGTGGTGGGCGAGCGGTTTGACCCCGCGCGGCACGCCCATGGCGTGGAGGTGAAAGGGGTGACGCGCCACCAGTTTTTCGTCGTCAAGCGCAACGGAGAGTGGGAAGCCCAGTTGATCTTCGATGTCTGAGCGGCAGACCTGGCAAGGTCCTCTTGAGAAACTCGACGACTACCGGTGGCGGATCCCCCAGTCATATGACCGGGGCATGCGCGTCCCCGGCCTCATTTTCGCCAGCGAGAAGCTGCTCAAGGACATCACCAAGGACCAGTCGCTCCAGCAGGTCGTCAACGTCGCGCATCTTCCCGGCATCGTGAAGGCCTCCCTCGCGATGCCTGATATCCACTGGGGATATGGATACCCAATCGGCGGCGTTGCGGCAATGGACCTTGAAGAGGGGGTTATCTCTCCTGGAGGAATCGGTTTTGACATCAATTGTGGCGTCAGATTGATGCGGACAGACCTCACCGTCGAGGAGGTCCAGCCGAAGCTGCGCACCTTGATCGCGACGCTGTTCAACACGATCCCCTGCGGGGTCGGGATGAGCGGGGACATCCGGTTCAGCCAGGCGGACGCCCCGCGCGTCATGACCCAGGGCTCGCGGTGGGCCGTCTCGCACGGCTACGGGACGCAGGCGGATCTCGACCACACCGAATCGCAGGGCTGTCTTGAGGGTGCCGATCCGGACATGGTCTCCGACCGGGCCGTCAAGCGCGGGCAGAGCCAGCTCGGCACGCTCGGCTCCGGCAACCATTTCCTTGAGGTCCAGGCGGTCGAGACGATCTTCGATGAGCAGGCGGCCAACGTTCTCGGGCTCGCGCTCGGCCAGGTGACGGTGATGATCCACTCCGGCTCCCGGGGGTTCGGCTACCAGATCTGCGACGACTACCTGGAGGTGATGGAAGGGGCGATGTCGCGCTACGGCATCCGGGTGCCGGATCGGCAGCTCGCCTGCGCGCCGGTCCATTCCGACGAAGGCCGGCGCTATCTCGGCGCCATCCGCTGCGCGGCGAACTTCGCCTGGGGCAACCGCCAGTGCCTCATGCACCTGGCGCGCCAGGTGTTCGAGCGCGTCTTCGAGAGAAGCTGGGAGTCGATGGAGATGGCGCTGATCTACGACGTGGCGCACAACATCGCCAAGTTCGAGCGCTATCGGGTCAACGGCGGGGAGCGGACGCTCTGCGTGCACCGCAAGGGCGCGACGCGCGCGTTTCCTCCTGGCCACCCGGAGATCCCGGAAGACTACCGCGCGATCGGCCAGCCGGTCATCATCCCGGGGGACATGGGGAGAAACTCCTTCGTACTTGTCGGCACTGAGAGCGCCATGCAGGAATCGTTCGGGACCGTGTGCCATGGGGCCGGGCGAGTGATGTCCCGCGCCGAGGCGGTGCGCCGGGCGGCGGGCCGCTCGATCGAGCGGGAGCTGGAGCAGCAGGGGATCATCGTGATGGGCCGCGGCCGCAAAGGCATCGCCGAGGAGCAGCCCCATGCGTACAAGGACGTCAATGACGTGGTCCATGTCGTCCACAACGCGGGCCTGGCGAAGCGGGTGGCCCGCATGCGGCCGCTGGGTGTGATCAAAGGATAACCAGTGATTGATCCCAAGCTTCTCAGGGAACACCCGCAGGCGATCCGCGAGGCGCTGACGTCCCGAGGGGCTCCTGTCCAGTTCGACGAGCTGCTCCGGTGCGACGAGGAGCGGCGCCGGCTGATCATCGCCATCGAGCAGCGCCGCAGCGAGCACAAAAAGGCCTCCGACGCCTACGGCCGCCAGAAGGGCGCTGGCGCCTCGGCCCCCCCGGCGAGCCTGAAAGCCCTGTCCGACGCGATTACAGCCGAGGAGCAGCAGCTGAAGCAGGTGGAGCGGCGGCGGGATCAGCTGCTGGCGTTGGTGCCCAACCTGCCGCACGCCTCGGTCCCCGTCGGCGACGCGAAGGCCAACCAGGTGGTGCGGACGGTCGGCACGCCGCCGGCGCACGCCTTCGCGCCGCAGACGCACCTGGAGCTGGCCGAGCGCTTAGGATTGATCGACTTCGAGCGGGCGGCCAAAGTCGCCGGCTCGCACTTTCCGCTGTTCACCGGCGCCGGCGCGCGGCTGGAGCGCGCGCTCATCACCTGGATGCTGGACGTGCACACGAAGGAGCACGGCTACACGGAAATCTTCCCGCCGTTTCTCGTCAACCGCGCGTCGATGTTCGGCACCGGCCAGTTACCGAAGTTCGAGGACGACATGTACCGGCTGAAGGATGACGACCTGTTCCTGGTGCCGACCGCCGAGGTGCCGGTGACGAACCTGCACCGCGATGAGATCTTGGACGAGGCGCGCCTGCCCCTGAAATACACGGCCTACACCGCGTGCTTCCGGCGCGAAGCCGGCTCCTACGGCAAGGAGACCAAGGGGCTGATCCGCGTGCACCAGTTTGACAAGGTGGAGCTCGTCAAACTCACCACGCCGGAGACCTCGTACGATGAGCTGGAACGGTTGGTCGCCGAGGCGGAGACGATCCTGAAACGCTTGGGGCTGCACTACCGGGTCGTGTGCCTCTCGACCGGAGACCTGGGGTTTGCCGCGGCCAAGTGCTACGACCTGGA